>DKQD01000048.1 GCA_002474345.1 Bacteriovoracaceae bacterium UBA7317 | reverse complement strand
TTCCTGTTAACGAGGGCGGTGAAATGCTGGCCACCGCCTCAAAAGAACCTAAAAATGGCCAAAGTAAAGTTTTTATTTGGACAAAGTCTTGAAGCAAATGGAGGTAACAGCCTAATGAGAACCAAAGGTAGAGGTGCCTGTACTCTCTTAGTGATTTTATATTAAGAAATGGCAGAGAAATAATTCCTAGAAGTATGCTTAAAAAAGGTAGTGAGTGGGCCACAAAGCGTCCATTTCCTATTGAAAAAAGCATTAAGCTTTTATCAATAATATCAGGAAAGTAGGCACCTATTAGACTTGATGTTAAGAGGGGGATTGTTGCTTTTGGTTTAAAAAGCTTAACAATGAGATAAGTTCCTGTAAGGTGACCCAAAATCAACTACCACCCCCGGAGAGTGAACTAGATTCTTTTCGGCTGATTTCTGAAGAAGCTTGATGGGTTTTGTCGGTAATATTTGTAAGTACTTGTAATAATTGGTTGTACCCTATGGGAATGTCAAAAATATAATTCCTTTTAATTTACCTTTTCAAACTTGTATGGCCAGTCTAGATTATCAGGTCGGGTCTAATTGAAGGCCAAATTTTTGAAAGAAAAAAGAGGTGGTAAATGGAAATATTCTTTTCAGCAAAAAATATTGGTGAGAGAGGGAAGGGTTTAACGTTTAATGATGTTCTACTTGTTCCCAGACATGGAGATATTTCATCTAGAAGAGACCCTTCATTGGAAACAAAAGTCACAAAAAATTATAGTTTGGGGACTCCTTTTATTTCGGCAAATATGGATACTGTCACAGAGTCTGAAATGGCACTTGCTATGGCAAAAAGAGGGGGCCTTGGAATTCTTCACCGCTTTATGGACCCAAAAGAACAAGTTGAGCAGGTTAAAAAGATCAGGGAAGGTTTATCAACGTTGGAGCATTCTCTTCCTTTAGCGGCTTCCATTGGTGTAAAGGAAGATGGGAAATTAAGGGCCGACTTATTAGCTGATGCTGGGGTTGAAATCTTAACCATTGATATTGCTCATGGTGACTCCGTTATGATGTTAGAAATCCTCGATCATGTTAAGAAAAAATATCCTAAAATAGATATTATTGCAGGTAATGTGGCCACAACTGATGCTACAAGAAGATTGATTGAGCATGGAGCTGATGCTGTTAAAGTTGGGATAGGGCCGGGCTCTATGTGTACGACTAGAATTATCACAGGGCATGGTGTGCCTCAACTTACAGCTGTTGCCCTTTGTGCATTAGAGGCGTCTAAATTCAAAGTTCCTGTTATTGCGGACGGTGGCTTAAAGAACTCAGGAGATGTTGTTAAGGCCTTATCTGCTGGCGCTTCTACTGTGATGGTCGGGTCTTTAGTCGCTGGGACTCTTGAGACTCCAGGTGAAATGAAATCAGGTAAGAAGAGGTATAGGGGGATGGCTTCAAAGGATGCGCAGGTTTCCTGGAGAGGAGACCTTCCCAAAGGAATGGTTGCTGAAGGAGAGGCCACAGAAATTCCTTGTAAAGGAAGTGTTCACCACATTATCGAAGAGCTTGAAGGAGGCCTTCGCTCAGGTATGACTTATATGGGAGCTATGGACATTAAATCTATGGTTGAAAAGGCTCAATTTGTGGAAATGAGTGGTGCTGGTCTTTATGAATCAAGGCCTCATGGTTTGAACTTCTAAGATAATTTCTTGTCAATGCTTTTTAAATAAAGTTTCAAGAAAGGAAGGCTTGAAATTCCTTCCTTTCTTGAGATAATAAAATTTAAAATATTCAAAAGAGACTGTTTAATTAAATACTAAAACAATAAAATTTAAAAAGGGAGATTGTTGTGAGCGTTCATCACAAAAAAGGATGTTTTTTGAGGAAGTTTCTTTTAGGCACTCTTTTATCTGCCCTTTTTCTAAATCCATCATTTCTCTATTCAAGTGAGTTTAAAGTTATCACTTCCTCAAGTGATCTTAAGTGGAAAGCGACAAAAGTTATGGGAGGACATAATGGTACTTTAAAAATTTCTAGTGGCTCGTTAAAAGTTGATAAGGGAAATATTCTTGGAGGCTTCTTCAAGGTAAATATGGACAGTATCGTTTGTTTAGATTTGGATTCTGAGAGTCCATGGAATCAAAAGCTGGTTAACCATTTAAAATCGGATGATTTTTTCTCTGTTGCTAAGTACCCCTATTCAACTTTGAAAATAAACGGAAGTAAGAAGGAAAAAGACGGAAATCATACTATTTCTGGGGATCTTACCATCAAGGGGATAAAGAAGCCTCTAAACTTTAAAGCATCCCTGCAAATTGACGGAGAAAACTTGCGCGCTAGTGGGAACATTGTTTTTGATAGGACAGATTACAATGTTCGATTTAGGTCGGGAAAGTTTTTTGAAGGTTTAGGCAACCGGCTTATTCATGATAAAGTTTCTCTTACGATAAAACTTGTGGGAAAAAAACAGTAAGTTTTATGATATAAGAAATCAGTCCAGGTCAATTTTTTGATAGAAAGTTTATATAATTAAAACGATCTCTTTATGAATTAAGCGGTCTTTATATTGGTTAAGACGAAGGTCGTGCCTTGTCCTTCTTTTGATTTTATTTGAACCTCACCGCCAAGATCTTCAATATTTTTTTTAACGATATCCATTCCTACACCTCGACCAGATAACTCGTCGACATCCTGTTTTTGACTAAAGTTTGGAAGAAAGATGAGGTTCATAATTTCTTCTTGTTTCATCTTATCTTTTTTCTCATGAGTAATAATGCCGTTTTCTATTGCCTTTGCTGCAACTCGACCAACATTAATTCCACCACCATCATCCTCTATCGAAATTTCTACGCGGTCATCCTTTAATTCTTTACAGTTTATGACAATTTTCCCAGAAGGTCTTTTTCCAACCTTTTTTCTTTCTTCAGGATCTTCGATACCATGATCGATAGAGTTTCTTAAAATATGAACAAAAGCATCTTGTAAGATAGAGTAAGAGTCTTTGTTGATCGTAATATCTTCGCCAGAAATTTTAAAATCAACTTTTTTGTTAAGCTTAGTGGATATTTCTTGAACCATCCCCTCGAATTTTGATAAAGAGTTAACAAGAGGAATATCGATCAATTTATCGAATGCCTTTTGAATTGACCCTATGTCTTGTTTTTCTTTAATTATTTCCTGAAGCTTAAAGTAATTTTTTGAGAGAACATGAATTGAATCCATTTCTTTGATTTTAGACTTACCACCACCACCAGAGTCTTTGGAGAATGATTGAAGGATCTGGTTAAAGTCAATTGCCTTTAGATAATTATGAGTGCCACCTTCTTTGATAAATTGACTAAGGCTTAACGCCAAAGAGTCACCTTCTTGTGCCATTTTGGAAAGTTGAAAAGGAAGGTCAGTAACAACATGGGACCTCTTTAAAGAAATCTCAACTTTCTTAATATTAGCAGTCTCACTTCGATCTAAGAGGAATGCTTTTTTAGAATCTTCAGGCCCCAAGTGAATAAAGTGCATGGCCACCTGAAAAAAGTAATTAGGGCTTTGGTCTTTGAGAGAAATATCTTTTAGAACATCCAAAAGAGGAGGTGTTTCGTGAGTAATTTGTTCATTAATGACCTTATAAGCTTCTTTTGGATCATCTGGTAGACCCATAAGTGTTTTACAAATGATTTCTTTAAGTTCATCAGGAGTCTGTGTAAAGTTAAGTTTTGAAATCGTCGCCAAGTAGTTCCACACATTACCCATTATTTCATTTTTCTTTTCTTCTGTAACTTCAGCCTCTAACCATTCGTTGAGACTGGTTGCTAAGTATTTTAGATCCATATTTATAACGAGTTCTTTTAGTTTTTCATATAATTCTTTGTCGAATTCTTTCTTTGTTTTATAGGCAAGAGAGAACTCATAGAAACTAAAAAGGAGGTCTTGCCAACTTTTATTTGGATGATTTATTGGCCTATTTAAGTCGCTATTCATATAAATAGATTTAACAAGGTCTTTAATTTCAATATAGTTATTAATAAAATCTCTATAGAAAACCTCAATAGTTGTCTCGTCAAGATTTTCAAAGAGGTGGAATGAGTTTTCGAATTTGTGAACAAGATCTGTTGCGTCATTTTTCTTAATAGATCTTAACGAGCCTTTAAGTGAATGAGTAGATCTTTTTATACTGCTTAACATCACAGGATCAATATCTTTTTCTTTAACGAGTTCAAAAGCCTCTTTCCTAAGATGCTCCGGCTTGTCGGCCGCAAAATCTAGTTCATTTTGAGATATGAGGTCTCCTATATTCCTGTCAATTTTTGATGTAAATTCATTTATATCTTTTATGAGCTTTTTCTCGAACTCGTTTTCGATTCTAAAAACCTTTTTAGCAAGAGCTCCGTACTCACTTATTTCTGCACTAATATCATATAGCTTACCCATTAAGTGGGTGTAGATCTCTCCACTGATTTCTTCTCCTTGATTCTTACTTTCTCTTATATTCGTGACTTCGGTTTCTGCGATATGAGTAAGACTCGAAATAGAGTTAAAATTAAAAACCCTGCTATTTCCTTTTAAGGTATGAAGGTTTCTAAACATCTCAGTGAGCTCTTCGGGGTTTGTAGATTTTTTTCTTAAAATTCCCATAGTGCTTTCAACTAATTTGGGGGCATCTTTAAGGAAGTGAGTGATATCTTCTAGATCGGCTTTGGCCATTTCTTTTATTATAGAAATATTTTTTTCACTGGTTTTCTTTTGTTCTTCAAGTTCATGAGCTAATTTTTCTTTTTCCGTAATATCCTCAACAACAATCATGAGGTTTTCAAGTTCTTCGATATCATTCCACATAGGACTATAATTAATAGAAAGAATTTTATATTCCTCTTCTTCATCAGCATCTTCAAGTGATTTTTTATCTTCTTCTCTGGGTTCTACTATGTATTTGATACGTGGAGGAAAATAGTCACACATTAAATCGTATTGTAGTTCCGTTGGGTTGTTGAAAACTGCACCCATTGAGGTAAAAACTTGAGAGTATTCTTCACTAGATTTGTCGATGTCTTTAAAAAGAGTATCAAAAATATCTGTTCCTACAACATCTGATTCAAAAACTTCTCTTGAGAAAGCCGAAGCTGGAGAAATAATTTTGAGGTCTTTATCGATTGAGAAAATAGCTTGCTTCATATTGTTTAAAAGGTTCGCAACTTTTTGTTTCTCTTCTTCAATGTGGGCCGTAGCAAGTTTAACTTTTTCTTCTAAATTTTCAGCGTAGTCTTTAAGCTCAACAAGAAGCTTTTGGTTTTGTACATATGTATCTGTATAATTATTTGCCGCAACTACCATAATAGCAAAAGTGGATAGGATCATTCCAAGTGCAATAAAACCGGTAGATTGAATGAAGCCAAGGGCATTAAAAAGATCATGGAAAACTGAAAGAATTAAACAGCATACACCAACCAAGAATATTTTGGCACCGTTTACGTTATTTTTAACCCCACTTCTTCCCATGACAACTAAAAGTGCACTTGTTAAAAAAGCGATAAGAAAAGAAACTGTTCTAACAATTTGGAAAAGCTTAAGGTTAAATTTAAATAATAGAACAAAAAATGTTAAAGCAGTAGCGCTTGCGAAAAAAACGTAGAAAAGATTTACTTTTGGAAGCTTTTTATAAAAAAGTTCGCCTACTTTGAATTGAGTATACATCATCCCTGCCATGCCAATGTAATGGGCAATAAGAGCTTTCTCAGGATGAATAAAGCTTGTCACAAAGTCTAGTGGAAAAAAGAAAAACGGAAAAATGAGGCAACCACTTAGACCAGGCATTAAATAGAAGTCATTTTTGGTCCTTAAATATACCGATATAAAAAAGATTCCGGAAATTAGGAGAATAAAGCCAGCAATACTTCTAAAATTACCCCCATAAAAAAGCATAAAGGAGAGTGCTGGGTCCAATTTTTTGTAGGCCCTCATATGAAAAGGAAGCTGGTAAATTCCTTGCATAAGAATTGTATTTGTTCTAATAGCAATAACATGCTTTTCTTTAGTTATGTCAATCTCGATAGGAATCGGTTGAATAGAAAAGTACCTTTTAACTGAGTCCTGGCTACTTCTTTTATAAATCGACTTTCCATCTAAAAAGACTTCAGTCTCCGCCATATAAGTATCAAGAAGAATCCTTACTTTTTTCCCGATAAGTTTGTTTGAAAACTGAAACCTTCCCTTATACCAACCGACTCTGAAATTCTTTCCATCGTTGTAAGCTTTTTTCCAGGATCCTGGAGTGTTGAGAAGGACCCACTTGGGATCATTAGATTCATCTGAGTTTTTATTTTCTAAAAGGTCTTTTCTTGTAAAGAGCCATTTTCCTTTTAGAGCAAATGGTTCATCTAAATTATCTATTTTTATATTACAGGAGAAGCACTCCTTTTTATTAAATGGATCAGCAATAGCTTCTTTTAAAAAAGAAAAAGCCAAAAATATTGCTATCATCAATTTTAAATACCTAGAGTTCATAAAAACCTTATATTTAAAATGAAATTATTAATGCTTCTATCGGACCAAGAATTGAAAAAAATTAGTAAAGCTTAGCGATTTTTTCAACTTTATCGTAGATGGTTGAAATTATTTGATAGAGACTTTTAGGAAAACTAAACAAAAAATTATTTATTTAATCTTTTGTTTAGCTTTTAATCGGAACTATGGCTGAGTAAGGTTTTGTAGTGTGCTAAAGAGTCGTTAGTTAGTGAAAGCCTTTGTGCTAATGCTGTTGCCAGAGACTTGTAAATTTCTATAGAAGCTTCGGGGTTGTGATCACATAAATTTTTTAGTCCCTCTTGATTGAGACCAATAAGTGTCGTGGCTTCCATTGTTTCTAGTGTTGCAGTTCTTTTATGATCAGGGTTGATCAAGGCCATCTCACCAAAGTAGGAACCACTTGCCAGCATTGCAAGCTCTTTTTCTTCCCCGCTTTGTGGATCATTCTTGATAACTTTAACGGTCCCATATGCAATAATGAAAAGTTCATCGCCTATATCACCTTCAAAAAAAATGGTATCTTTAGCTGGGTACTTCTTTTCATGGAAAAAATGAGAAAGCTCATCTATGATTTCTTTTTTTATATTTTTGAAAAGCTGTGAATTTCTTAATATACCTTTTTGATCCATCTTTTTTTTCCTTACATTTTTTAATTAAAGACTTATCTAATCTTGTTATCGGAATTTAATTTAAACATATTTAATTAAAAAAGTTGTCCCTCTAAAACCCAGTCTTTTTGAGGGCTTAGGTAGCAGACTTTAAAGACAGAGCAATTAGGTGTGCTAATTTTGTTTTGAAGTGATGGGTCTAAGTGAGATAAAAGGTTTCTTAAGGTCCCACCATGAGTTGCAATACCGATTTGCTCATATGAGCTTTCGCAGGCAATAGTATTCAGTATTTTCAATGTTCTTTTAAAGACTTGATACCTTGATTCCCCTCCCGGGTAAGAGATATCATCCTTTTCACAATTTATACTCAAAAAGTTTTCCCAGAGCTCAATACCAAAAGATGAAATAATCTCTTCATGTGATTTCCCTTCTGCCGAGCCTAAACAAAATTCTCTTAAGTGCTCGGACAATAACAAAGGGATATTTTTTTTGATAGATAAAAACTCAGCTGTTTGTGTGGCCCTTTTGAGGTCGCTTGAGTAAACAACTTGAAGAGGAATTTTTTCAAATTTTATAGAAAGTTCTTCGGCTTCTTTAAGCCCTTTTTCATTTAAAGGAATATCTGTATGGCCTTGACACTTTTTTTCAAGGTTCCAGTTTGTTTGTCCATGTCTAAAAAGGTAAAAATATTTTTTCATTTATATAAATGGGCCATTTTAATTGTTCTTAGCAAAACTTCTTTTTTATCGACTGTAAATTTTGCCTTCTCCCATGGAGGAGCACCGAAAGGTCCACCCTCAGCATTATTGGATGCACCTACATCTTCTGATGGCATTCCTGGTGGAAACCATCTTGTATCTAGTTTATTATTACTGTTTATATCGTGAATAAGTCCAATAGCATAGGTTCCAAAGGGTATATCATTAATTGTGACTTCTTGAATAGAAGATTTAGTTCTTACTTTTACGATTTTAAATGCTTTTTCAGGTTTATCCGGGGCCCAGTTTTCTTTTTTATATATGAGAATAAGCATGAACCCTTTTTTTGGGTTTTGTATATTTACTATTTTAAAAGTTAAATTGCCATGCTTGCTTAATTTTTCCTTGGAGCTTTGCTTTGCAAAGGAAGCGGTCGCTGAGAGTATAAATAGATAAATAAGCCAATGCTTAATGTCAAAAGGCATTTTTGACGTTCTCTCATTTTTTGAATTTATCCTCTATTTCTTTGACTTTTTCCTGGAAATTATCCACATAGGTTTTCACTGATTTGAGATCAAAATTTCTAGCACTCAGAAAAAAGGTCTCAGAATAATCGTAGAGGTCTTTACACTTATAGCTTAACCCTAAGCCCTTCATTTCGCTAGCAATTTCAATGAAGTCTTGAATAATTTGGGTTTTTGTTGCCTCTTCTAATTTTTTCGCTATATCCTCTCTTAAAATATTGCAGAGATTTGGAATATTTTCAATGTCTTCTTTTTTAAGAGTCCAATCCATTTGAGAAATGACCATTCCATCTTCATTAACTTCAACTATTTCTGATGGTAAATGGAGCGCCATAGTTTCTACAAGGTCCAGCTTTGATATTGGCTTTGATAAAAAGCTATTTGTAATAGATTTTATCTTCTCAATTTCTCCTAGCATTGCCATTGCTGTTGTTACAATAATTGGAACTTCTTTTGTTTTTTTATTTGACTTGAGTTCATCAATTATTTCTAGGCCATCCTTAAGAGGTAACTTTATATCAGTTATTATAAGATCGGGTTCCTGTTGGTTAACAATTTCTAGGCCTTCTTTTCCATTTTTAGCGAAAAAAAGATGCAAGTCATAATTTTCAAGATAAGCTTTCATCAGAGTCAGATTGTAGTCTATATCCTCAATTATAAGGACCTTTGAGTTTTTGAATTTATAAGAGTCTGGAGAAATCTCTGATTGTTTTATCTGATTACCATCCGCTGTGGTTTCTACTTCTTTGAATGTAACAGTAAAGCTAGTTCCTTTATTCGCTTCACTTTCAACAGTAATATTTCCTTTCATTAACTCAATTAAGTCTTTTGTAATGGAGAGGCCTAAGCCTGTTCCACCGAGGCTCTGAGATGCACTTTCCTTTGTTTGGAAAAATTTATCAAATATTTTATGGATGCTATCTTGTGGAACTCCACAACCTGTATCAAAGACCGTGAAAAAGAAATCGATAAGCTGTCCATTATTATTTGGTTTATTAAACCCGATTTTTATTCCTATTTTTCCTTTATTTGTAAATTTAAGAGCATTCCCTAAAAGGTTAAGAGTTATTTGGAGAAGCCTTAATTCATCTAATAGTATAGGCCCTGGTATTTCTTGTTCAAAAATAAGCTCAAATTCTATTTCTTTTTTCTGGCAGCGTTCAATAAAAAGACCTCTACACTCCTCAAAAAACCTTTTTGGATCAATCGGGCCATATTTGAGGTCAATATGGCCTGCCTCTATCTTAGAAATATCAAGTATATCATTAATTAAACGCAAGAGGCTTTTCCCACTCTGGCCAATGGCCATGAGGTAGTCTTTTTGTTTTTTATCATCGATTAAGGAAGATAAGATATCACTAAAACCCATTATTGCGTTCATTGGGGTTCTTATCTCATGACTCATCTTTGCGAGAAAGTCGTTTTTAGATTGATTGGCCTTTTCCAATTGAAATGTTCTTTCTCTGACGATGTTTTCAAGGTTATTGACTAGCGCCCATTTTTTGGAAAGAGAAAGAGCAACCTGGCTGATTTCTTCCGGCATAAAAGGCTTTTTAAGGATGATGAGTTTATCAGTAACACCAAGTTTTAAAATAACTTGGTCCCACGTATAATCTGAATAGGCACTGCAGAGAATTATTTCAACTCGTGGGTCTATATCCCAAATTTTCTGAGAAGTGATGATACCGTCCATGCCTGGAGGCATTCTAATATCCATGAAAATAACTGAAAAAGGCTTCCCCTCTTCTTTGGATTTTTTTACTTTCTGGATAGCTTCTTCACCCTGGTCAGCATAGTTTAATTCGTAAACTATTTCTTCGTTTATTTCTTCATTTTCATCACCAAATAAGGTGCTTTTAAGGTCCTTTAGGTCATCAGTATAGCCTGAATCTGTGGTTAGGATATCACCTATAGTTTTTTGAATATCTGGCTCATCATCAACAATGAGTACTCTTGGTTTTGTTGTCATAGTTCCTAATTGATAATATTTTCTATATTTTCTTAGAATTCTTATTGGTTATTTTTTAAAAAAATTAAGGATTAAAGAGAAAAAAGTATGAATAATAGTCAAGATTCAATGTTTTTTATTCAACTAGTAGATGGGCCATCCTTTGTTATAAATAAACTTGCGGAGTTCTGGATGATTTTTATTTAATGGTGGAAGATAGTTTCTAATGAACTTCCGTTTGTACCAGAGGTTTCTGTCGTCTTTTTTATATTCTTTTGGACGGTTAAAATTATAAAGGTAAAGGTCCATTTTTATGTGTGCAGGAGGACTTTTGGGAAATGGATTATCCTCCAATAAAGAGAGAGCACCTTTTTTATGGAGGAGAAGTTTATAAACCCAGTGTAAAATCCATGGCTGTATTCTATCTTTGTCAATTGCCGCAAACCAAATTTGCCAGGCCAATCTATAATGGTAAGGAGAGGCCATACATGGTCTTTTTGAAGGAAACCCAGGTTTGCAAGGGATAGAGTATTCCTTCCATAACGTTTGCTTGGTTATTTTTTTGTCTGTTGTCCCCTTCATAATAATTTCATAACGGCTTCTTGTAATACCTCCAAAAAGACCATATGTATTGACTAGAGCAAATCTGTCGTAAGAGGCATTCATTACCTGATTAGGTCCAATAAGATTTTTTAAGGGTTTTATGGATAAATAAAGAAGAATTATAGAAACTATAACCTGAATGGGGAAGTAAGGGTGCTTCCTCATATCTAAAGAGGTTTTTGATTTTATTTTTTTAGATATATTTTTTGGGGTCAGTTTTTGAAGAAAAGAGTCATCAAAGCAAGGAATGATCATGACAAGGGTTAAGTAATTAATCCAACCATAGTTACCACTTAAGATGAGTATTATTTGAAACAAAGTAAAAATAATTCCGGTAACTTTACGAATATTTCCTCTAAGAAAGATAAACCATGGAAAAATAATTTCGACCACATGGTTAAAAATGACACCACCTTTAAGCAAAGTCTTTGGTAGGTGGTGTAAAAATGGTGAGAATAGACCTGGAATTGGCTGGGTTTCAAAGTGGTATGAAAGGCATTCGAGGCTTTGCCAGCAGGAATCTCCTCTAATTTTTATGAGACCAGATCCAAGCATGACTTTAAAGAGAACTAACCGAAAGAAAAACAAAATAATTTCGGGCGGAGGTAATTTAGATGAAAAAGGCGATGAATTAAAAATAGGAACTAAAAAGAGCGCCAAGAAACCTAGTTCTATAAGGTTCATTTCCCAGCCAAATCCCCAAAAAGTTTGACCAACATAATAAATAGATAATTGAATAATCCATAAAGTCAGAAGTATGAAAAAATTAGCAAAACCCACCATAACGAGTATTGAGAGCAAAACGCCTAAAAATATAAGGAAGAGTCCAAAAGAATCACTACTGTTAAGCCAAAAAATATTTGGCATGGCCCAAAAGTGATTGAGTTCTCCCAAATAGTTCTGCGTTTTTTGGAGGAAGAGGTTCATCGGTAAAAGTCCGTCTGAACCTAAAAGAGGTTTAAACTGAAATATCAAAGGGAAGAAAGCACAAAAGTAGAGAAACCCCATACCCCTTAATAGCCAGAAGCGGGTTAATTCTTGAGAGTGATTACTTTTTATAAAATAATTAAAAAGTTGAGATAATTTTAACCGTAGTATTTCTCTCATAGTTTAAAGATGGTCTTCATTGGCCTTGAAAAAGTTTTCTATCTCATGGGACAGCTCTACTGGTAAATCATAATGAATCATATGCCCACAATTCTTGATAATTATTTTTTGGTGTTTTGGGTAAAAAGAGAGGCGCCTTTCGGTTTCTTTAATTCTAAAGTCCACCTTATCTTTTGGGTCAAGGTCCAGGGGTGTCATCCAGGAATCCATATTTGTATGTTCACTTTCAATGAAAAGTATAGACCCTTTATGTGCTCTAAAGAAGGGGGCGACATTTTCAAACCTATAGATATAAGGATTAGGCAAAAAGTGAAGAGGGTCTACCATAAGAACAAATTGGTCCTTCTTTTTTTCAACGAGAAGGTTTTCAGCAATTGAATGACACCTTTCTAATGGGGTATAGGGGTTCCTTTTCTTCATCTTTTCTGCAAATTCAGAAATGGATGAGTACTCTTCTTTGAAATGATTGGCCTTTCCATGGAGCCAATTTGAAAAAACTTTTGGTGCGCTTTCGCGAGATCGGTCTCTAATCCCCAGGCCTTCGATATTGATAAAGGCCTTCACTCTATCAGGACAAGCTCCTCCGTAGAGAGAAACAATATTTCCTCCCATACTGTGACCTATGGCGAGGACAGGTTCGTTGGGAGAATAATGGTCAAAAATTTGGTGAATATCGGCAATGTACTCATAGAAAAAGTACCCAAGTGGGTTTTTGCCTTTTTCGCTATGACCATGCCCTCTGAGGTCTGGAGCTATACAAAAGTACTGATTTTTTAAATTTTCAGCTACCCATTGAAAGTTTTTTCCTGAATCTGCAAAGCCATGAATGAAGAAAAGAGGGGGGGACTTTGGGTTGCCCCACGTCCAAAGGCTTAGTTTAAGTCCGTTAATTTCTAGCAACTCTTGTTTCATAAGTTTTGCCGCCTATCAAAATAAGTTCTCGTTTTCCTCTTTAATATCCTTTGTTTGGATCATGGTGGCAAGATACGGACAAGATTAGTTCACCGGAAAAGTAGGTAAAATCTCTCACCTTAACTGTAAATCTTTGATTTTTCTTTATTTAGCCCAAATACTATGCTACCTATTTTGAACTTTAGAGGTGCATTTTGACGAATTTAATTGCCGTAGCCGGTGGGTCTGGCTCTGGAAAAACGACATTTTCTCAAAAGATTCTAAAGGGCTTTGAATCTGATGTTAGTTTGCTGAGTATGGATTCCTACTATCTTCCTCACGTTAAACTTACTCACTTGGACGATGAAGGGCGCCCTAACTTTGACCACCCCAGCGCTTTCGATTGGAAACTTCTTAGAAAACACTTAGAACTATTGAAAAAGGGCCAGTCGATAGAGTGTCCTCGCTATGACTTCAAAGCATCAGACCGGTTAAAAGAAACAAAATTTATTGGGCCTAGTAAGGTTATCGTCTTCGAAGGTATTTTTTCTCTTTTTGATAAGGAGATAAGGGATTTACTTGATATTAAAATTTTTCTTCATGTCGAAGCAGATATTCGTTTCACTAGAAGGCTTCATAGAGATGTAAAGGAAAGAGGACGTTCTCTTGATTCAGTTATAGAGCAATATTACGCAACTGTTAGGCCTATGTATCAGAGGTATTTGGAGCCTCAAAGGCAGTATGCTGATTTTATAGTTGGAGAAGAAACTGACATTGCTGCTGATGTTATGGGGTCAAAAATAAGAGAGATGCTCCAAACAGGGCCTCATTTGAAAAAACAAGATGTTTCTAAAGTTTCAGAGTCTTTGAACATCGGATCTTCCCTTTTTGCAGAGAAAATCTAAAAGTATTCCTCGATTTTTTCAATAAAAACCTTAATCTCATCTCTTACTTTTCTGTATTCATTTTGTATCTCTTCTTCATCCGATAGCCCATTTGCTTTTTTCGGAGGGTCGTCGAAACCAACGTGATGGATGACGGCTTCCCCTGGGAAGTAGGGGCAGTTTTCATTGGCATTGCCACACACTGTAAAAACATAGTCGAAGAATTTTTCTGAGATCTGGCCAATTGTTTTGCTTTTATGATGAGAGATATCAACTCCCAATTCTTTCATTGCCGAAATGGCCCTTTGATTGACTCCCAGTATATTCGTTCCCGCTGAAAATGCCTCTATGGATTCACTTTTAAGGTGGCGGCACCAGCCTTCGGCCATTTGGCTCCTGCACGAGTTGCCTGTGCATAAAAATAAAACTTTGACTTTATTCATGACTTAATCCTATTCTCTCCAGGCTAAGCTAATAAGCTTGATCTTTCAAGTTTTAGGAGTCAAATTTCATGATTACGCTTTATCACTATGTTCATTGCCCTTTTTGTGTCCGTGTCAGAATGGCCTTTGGCCTTCTAAAAGTACCCTACAAGTCTGTTGTAGTGCCTTATGACGATGAAAAGACACCACTTGATCTTTGTCAAAAAAAGATGCTCCCCATTGTTAAGTGGGAAGATGAGAAGGCCCAAAATGAGAGTTTGGATATCATTGAAAGGGCCGATCAAGAAAATAAGCTTCAAATGGATTTAATAAAAGACGATGAAAAAATGAAAGAGGTCACAGAACTTTTGAATCATTTTGGTGGGCCTATCCATAGCCTTTGTATGCCTTATTGGATATGGACTCCTGAGTTTAGTACTTCCTCGAGGGAGTACTTTCAAAAAAAGAAAGAAAAGAAGAGAGGTCCTTTTAATAACCTAATCCAAAATAAAGAAGAGTTTTTAAGAAAATTATACCCCTTAATGGAAGAACTCACTTCCAAACTTGAGCCTTATTATAAAAGTTCTTCTTTAACTATTTTTGATATCATGATTGCATCACACCTTTGGGGGCTTTATGTTTTTCCCGAGTACCAATTTAAGGAAGAAATCCATGCTTATCTTCAAAAGGTTAAAGACCAATGTGGCTTTGATTATCATAGAGATTTTTTCTCTGATGAAAAAGAAGTTGGCATATAATTAATGAGTTAATAAATATACTTCATCTTTTTTAACTCCTGAAGGGGCCATACTCATAGGTTTTGCTTTCTTTTTTTTCCTCTCATTGCAAATATTGTTTTGAAGACCTGCTCAGAGAGTACCTTTTTTTCCTTTTTAAAATGAAACAAGAGAAGCTAATAAAAATTTATCGTTTCGTCTTGGCCTTTATCTGGCTTTTGTTCACATTTGTGAATAAAAAAATGAGTAGGGAGGTTATCAGTTCTTCTTTAGTCCTATTAGATGCCACTTCGGTCGTTTCTTATTTTTAAAAGGAGGAAGTCAATGAAATTAGGTCTCAGCTTTAAAATAATGTTTCTTATGTTTTTTCTTGCTGCTTGTGGAGGAGGCACAAAAAAGGGGGTGAGTTTAGCAGAAAAGCTTACGCAGGATACAGGTATCCAGCATGATGTTGTTAAGTCATCAACCAAAGTAACAGGCTATATCGTTATTCGAAATAATGCTACAGGTGTTTATACGGCTTATAATACGAAAAATTTTAATGAAGAGATGAGCCTCTCACAGTACTTGGGGCAAGCAAGAGAAGGTGATGTACAAAGAAACTTGTCTAAGGCGGAAGAAACAAAATGGGTTAGCGAAAGTTTTTGGGTTGATCAATCAGGGTGGCAGGAGAGAGAGTATTGGGATGAAGAATTACAAGATTATCAGTACGAAACGGTTTGGGTTGATGATGGATATTGGGATACAAGAGAAGTCTTGAGGACTATTACGACTTACACAAACCTAGAAAATAATATGGTTTTTGAGGAAAGGGAAAACTTTGGTAAAGACCTAGAAAAAATGGGGCAAAGAGTGGAGGCTTATTCTAACCAAAATCTCTCAGGATATTTTTCACATGAGTTTGGTCTTTCAGAAAAAAGGTCTAAAGAGGTCGCGAGGTTATTAAAAAGCTACAATCGTCTTAAAAAGACAAGGGCCTTAACAGAAGCTGATCAGGATATTTTTTCTAAAAGAGTTATTGGCCTTGATTCCAAAAGAGTTAATAAAGCAATTACATCTTTCTTTGAGGGAGAGCGGGAGGGTCTAGATGAATTGATTCATAAAGCAGCTTATATCAATGAAACAACACCTGAACATATGGAGTCTATTCTCGAAACATTTCTTCAATAATGTTTAAATGTTGAACAAGAGGTTTAAAGGACCTCTTGTTCAAAAATCAAAACAATATTTTACCTTTTGCACATATTTAGAATTTTTTTATGCCTTAACTTCAAAACATGCCACTTGTTGAAGACCTTCCTTAATTTCTAGGGGAGGCATTGTTTCAAGACACTTTTTCTGGACGATCGGGCACCTTGTATTAAAAGGGCAGCCCGAAGGGGGGTTGATGGGAGAAGGAATTTCACCCTCTAACATAAGAGACTCTTTCTCTTTTTTATATTGTGGGACGGCGCTTATAAGGGCCTTTGTATAGGGGTGAGTTGGTGATATCATAACCTCTTCTGTTTTTCCGAATTCGACAGTTTTACCAAGATACATAACCATAATTTGATCGCTTATATATCTTGTGACCGCAAGGTCATGAGATATAAAAAGGTAGGTGAGTCCAAGCTCTTCCTTAAGTTCATTTAATAAATTAATAATCTGGGATTGTATGGAAACATCTAGAGCACTGACAGCTTCATCGCAAACCATGAGTTTAGGTTTTAGAGAAAGGGAGCGAGCGATACAAATCCTTTGTCTTTGGCCACCACTAAATTCGTGTGGATAACGCCTTATCATATAAGGGCTTAGACCTACCTGACTCATAAGCTCCTGGACTCTCAAGCGGAGTTCTTTTTTACTTAGGTTTTCATAAACTTGCAGAGGTTCAGCAATAATTTCTCCAACAGTGAGCCTCGGGTTTAGCGAGGCCTCTGGGTCTTGAAAGATCATTTGAAAATTTTTTCTTTCTCTCTTTAAGTTCTTTCTACTAAGGGAAAGGATATCGACTCCATCCAGCAGGATTTCTCCTGACATCACAGGAGTAAGCCTCATAATCCCTTTGGCCAATGATGATTTTCCGCAGCCACTTTCTCCAACAATCCCAAGGACATTTCCCTGTTCAACTTTAAAGCTGACGTTATCAACTGCTTTAACATATTTTTGCGGCTCGTTTGAAAAGAGGTTCTTTTTAGCAAGAGGGTAATAAATTTTTAAGTTGTTGACTTCAAGTAGGGCCATTTTAATTGTCCTTTAAAAGAGAGCAACGAGCTTCGTGGTTTTCTTTTACATTGATGTTTGGAATGATTCCTTCCGTACAGGAGTCTATGACGTTTTCACACCTTGGGGCGAATGGACATCCATCGCCCAATTTCATTAAGTTCGGTGGAAGGCCTGGAATTGTATAGAGCGTTTTTGACTCATTCTCGTCTGGGTAAAGCTCGGGTATGGAGCGTTTTAAGGCCATTGTATAAGGGTGCTTTGGGTTTTCAAAAATATCTTCTGGTGTCCCCCTCTCCATGACCTGACCTGCGTACATAACGACAATTTCATCACACTGAGTAGAGATAACCCCTAGGTCGTGTGAGATAAGGACAATGGCCGTTTTAAACTTCTCCTGAATTTCTTTAAAAAGTTTCATGATTTGTGCCTGAACTGTCACATCTAAAGCCGTTGTCGGTTCATCTGCAAAGATAAGTTTTGGATCACAAGTTAAGGCCATGGCAATCATGACCCTTTGTCTCATCCCTCCAGAAAGCTCATGGGGGTAAGCTTTGAGTCTTGTAAGAGCATCCGGTATGTGAACATATTCCAACATTTCTTGGGCCTTCTTAAGGGCCTCCGTTTTTGTAGACCCTTGATGGTAAACTTGGGCCTCAATCATTTGCTTATCTATTCGTCTATAGGGGTTGAGACAAGTCATAGGATCTTGGAAGATCATGCTCATGACGTTTCCTCTATAGTGCCTTAATTCTTGAGGGCTTAATCCCGTAACTTCTTTCCCCATAATTTTTATTGAACTGCCTGGCTTTATAATGGCGGGTGGCTTTGGGAGAAGGTCCATGACGGCCATAGAGCTCACTGATTTACCACTTCCTGATTCACCTACAATTCCTAGTGTCTGACCAGGCATGACCTTATAACTTAGACCGTTCACGGCTTTAACGACACCCTCATGGGTATGGAATTCGACGTGAAGGTTTTCTACTTCTAAAATGGGTTCTGTCATGGCTTGCCTCTTCTTT
>DKQD01000068.1 GCA_002474345.1 Bacteriovoracaceae bacterium UBA7317 | reverse complement strand
TTTTATGGAAACACTCATTGTAGAGTTGCCTCTTTTTTCTTGTCGGATGAGCTTTAGAAATTGACCTCTCACTGCTTTTTGTCCGGACCAAGCAATGACGGCATGTTTAGAAGGGTCTTCGTGCCAGATGACTCTTAAATGCTTTAGGTGGTGTTCTTTGGAAAGAATGTTCAGAGAAAGGAAAAGAGAAAAAAGGAAAAAAAATAACTTTCTTTTCATAAGTTTGTTCCTCGTTTATGGTTATGACTCCAAATGAGTAAAGAAAGTGGAATGAGCCAGTGAGGGATCCGTAGGAAAAAAGGAAGCAGTCCATCACTTCCACTATAAAGAGGTCTCAAGGTAGCAGTTAAGAAGCCCCAAAGGCATAAATAAAGAAGTATTTTTTTATGGCATGGTTTTAAAATGATAATAATTCCAAGCAGGATATCAATGACGCCAATGGTATTTAGGGAATTTGTAATAAGACTGTAAGGCGGGAAGGTATTAGTTGGTAGGAGTCCAAAAAGGAAGTAAAGGTAGTCTTGATATTCAGGCTCCTGTATGAGGGCCTTTAGTCCATGGCCGATAAAGGTGAGCCCTATGAATATTCCAAAAATATTCTCAATAAACTTTGTAAAAGAAAATTGGGATTTTATTAGGAAGTAAAGGGCGATGGGAAAACCAACTCTTCCCATGCTTGCTAGAAAAGAAAACTCAACTCCAGGCTTTTGGGAGTCGGAAACCATAAGAAATACATTGATTATCTCAAGGCTTGGGTAAATAAACAAAAGCCATGACCATTGCGGTTTTTTTTCAGAAAAGAGTCCAAAAAAGCTCAGTAGGGCCGTGCAAAGGAGGATCCTTTCAAGAAAAATGCCGTTTTGGTCTTTTAAACCTTGGAAAAGAAAAAATCTGCCATATGAAGTGCCATACATCCAACCTTCTAAGAACCAAGCAGTAAATTGAACCATGAATCCAATGGTCAAGAGATGTTTGAGCCTTTTAGGGTCCACAGACGCCAGGTTTATCATTTGGATAAGCTACCCCTCTTGCGGAACTGAAAATTTTCTCTTAAATCTAATTGTTTTTTTTAGCTTTGGAAAGAAAGCCCATCTGATTTTTTAAACTTTTGTAGACCTATTTTGTTCTTCTGTTTTTTAACTCGCATCAATAAGGGAGGCTAAACTTTGTAAGAGTTGACCTCTTTTCTTTAATTAAGCTAAAAAAGACTTGTTAAATCAAAGGGAACAAAAACTAAAAAATTGGAGAGATCAGGTGAGTCATAAAGAAACCATTTTTTTTGCCCATGCAACAGGGTTTCAGGGCTCAATGTACCGCCAATTTTTCAAGAATTTTGAAAGAAGTTTCGATGTTCTTTTTTTTGAGAACTTTGGAAGGAATCCCAATTACCCTATCGTCGATAACTGGTCTAATCAGGCAATAGAAGTTGCGAACTTCTTAAAGGGTAAGGAAACTCCTGTGATTGGTGTTGGCCATTCAATGGGCGGTATCCTAAATTTATTGGCCGCTTCACAAAATCCAGGTCTTTTTAAGCTTTTGGTTCTTCTCGACTCTCCCATCATGATGGGTGCCTTAGGAGTTTTTCTAAAATTATCAAAGTTGATTGGATTGGTTGAAAGTATGAGCCCTGCAAAAAAAAGCCGGAATAGAAAGGACCGCTGGAAAGACCGCCAAGAAGCTGCAGCTTATTTTCAAAATAATTCCTTTTTTAGAAAATTTTCACCGGAGTGTTTAGAGGATTATCTTGAATTTGGGCTCAAAGAAGAAGCGGGTAGCGTGACTCTCTCTATCCCAGTGAAGGAGGAGTGTTCCTTATTTAATTCCACTCCTCATAACCTGGATTTTTTAGCAACTGAGAACCTCCCTCCTATTATTTATTGCCAGGCAAATCGTAGGGTGGTCACAAGTCAAAGCTCAATAAACCGTTTTGTTAAAAAATTTAAGGCACAAAGGTTTTTGATTGAGGGTGGTCATATGTTTCCTATGGAAAGACCAGAATCTTCTTCTGAAATTGTTGCCCTTATAAAAAACAATTTGTCTTAGTTAGGTTAAGGCCCTTTTACAAAGAGTCAAAGGGGAGACCCTTAAAGCTAAGTTGAAAGACAAAGGCGTTTTGGGCCGGTTTCGCTTTGTCTGCTTTCAATAGTTGCTCATAGGTGAATTGGTACCTTCTTTCATTTGGAGAAATCTCAATGGCCTTTTTGAGGAAGGCCAGGGCTTCCTCTCTTTTGTTGCTCTGGTTTTTGAGGTTTGCCCTATAATACAAAGCGGTGCTAGAGTTGGGAACTTCACTCTCCATGGTTGAAAGAACTGTTTCTATCTCATGAAGGGAATGGTTTTTTGAATGCATAAGTGTTAAAAGCTTTAATTCATAGATTCCTTCTCTCTCTTTCCCTTCTTTAGACAGAAGAAGTTCTTCAAAATACTTTTCCATTTTTTCAAGGTGCCGTTTTTCAAGGTCTGGCCTTTTTGAAACCATGGCCTCAAAGGTTGAGATGAGGCTTAGGACTTTGAATTCCTCAAGGCTTGGTTCTAACTCTAGAACCCTTTCTGAAATCGAAATCAAAGAGCTTCTTTTTTCAGGACCGAAAAGTCGGTAGAAATATTTATATACAAGGGGCTCAAGGTCAAAAATTTCTGAAAGTGGAGTGTCTTTTGTCACAAGCTCTGCGTGAGTGGCCTTAAGCATAAAAAGGGCTTGCCCACACATTGCTCCAAATGTTTTAGGGCTTTTTTGTAGTTGATTTTGAAAGCAAACTTTTTTAAAGGTTTCATAGGCTTTACCATAGAGAGGAAGGTGAGGACACTCCTGGTCAAAGCTAAACTCCTCTGGTTTTCCTCCGTTTCGAAGGTGTTTTTCGAAAGTGGAGACTTCCTCCATAAATTGGGGACAATGTCCAGCTTCAGCTTCTGTGGTATTTGCCAAGGCTTTTTTTGATCTTAATGGTTTTTTCTTGTTCAGTTGAGTTTGTTTCTCTTTAGCTTTTTTTAAAAGCTCTTGGGCCAAATCCTTTTTAAGGAAAGAGCTCGGATTAACTTTGTGGGGAGCACTTTTTTGGTCACTCACTTGGTCTGCTATAATTTCTAAAGGCTCTTGTGCTGTTTCCTTTTTCGAAGCATCAAATAAAAGTATAGCTGCGAAAAGAGCAGGGAGTAAAAAAATAATGAATGTTTTTTTTCTCATAATAGTTGTGGATCCTTTAAAAACACAACGACAATATAGCTTTTTATCATGGGCCTGGTAAGTTGTTTTTTACTTTTAGGATCATTTAATTTTCTGACGTTAGAACTCTTTTCATATTTGAAACCTTAAACGTTGAGGTTTTTGAAGTCTTCCAATAGGAATTAAAAAGTTAAGGCCACAAGTCTATTTCAATTTCGCCTGCCAGAATTTTAAAAGGAATGATTTTTTTTCGAGTTGGAGGGACACCGATAAGATAGTCTCGGAAGTTTTCGCCAATTTCAGCATGGGAATAACGCCATACAATTTCACTTGGGCCACTATTATTTAGGACAAGGTAGCCCTCAATGTCACTTTGTTCACCTAATGCGAGGAGGTATTTTCTGAGGTAGTTTTTAGTCATTGGCTTTTTTGGCGGCATCTTATTTTCTCAGTAGTCTCAAATCCAAAGTTTATTCTAGTGATGAGGTTTTTTGGCCTTCATTTCCTCTTTCGTCTTTTTAAAGGCAGTTTTTAAATTATTTCTTTGGGGGTGAGAGAAATTTAAGCTGTATTAAAATAGTCTTCTTTAAATCCTTAAGTTATTAATTTTATTAATAAAAATTTTAATGCCAGCATGATTCACTGAGGAAGGAGAGTATTTAGCACTTATATAAAAATCAATTAAAGATACTGTTTGCTCATTGAGCACCCCGCCTTTTTCCAACCTTTCTTTGAAGGCAAGCGGGCCTTCTCCCTTTTTTGGCTTCTGTTTTAATTTTTTACAGAGCTTATTGAAATATGCTTCAAGCTTATTTTGAGATGACTCCAAAGAAAGGGAACTTATAGTTAGAAAACCAACGGAAAGAAAAATAAAAATGATAACCATAAGTGTAAGAAAATGAAGTTTATTAATGGTGATGATCGAGGGAAACAAATTAAAAAACGGTTTTAAAAAACTATTTTGGTTTGAAAAATTGTATTGAGAGAAAAAATGACTAAATTTATAATAAATAAAGTCAAACTGGAGCTCTAGCTGCCTCCAGAGGCTTTGGGCCCTCCGCAAAATTAAACCTGGGACAATCGGTGAGTCCTTTAAAAAAAAATTGAGAAAATACGCATCCGCTCCAAGGCTTATTCTTGTCGGTGCCAAGGATGGCGTAGGGTCGGCGTTACGCCAAGTTTTGTCAATCCATACTTCGGGCCATGCATGAGCGTCTTCATTCCTAACGGTATAATACTTGCCATAAGCATTATATGTTCCGCCCATAAAGCCACCTACGAGCCTAGTAGGTATTTTGTTAAGTCTAAGGAGAATGGCCATACTTGAAGCAAAGTGTTCACAATAACCTCTTTTCCTTTCAAAAAGAAATTCTTCCAATTGGTTTTCTTTTTGGTAACGTCCGGGCGATAAATCAAAGAGAAAGTTATTTTTTTTATAATAGTCAACGATATTAAAAATCGTCTCTTGTGTCGTGGCCCCTTTAAGTCTTGTGGCCAGCCTTTTTGTTTTTATTCCAATTTTGGGTGGGAGTTGCAGGTAAGTACTCATATCATCCGAAGAGATGTTTTTAAAAGAAACATCATAGCTTGTGGCGCTAAATTTAAGGGCCTTGTTCCTGCGGGGTCTTAGGGAGAAAGTCTCTCCATTTTTTCTTTTAAGGCGTCCAGGTGAGTGTTTGTTTATTATGGGCCAAGCGAGTGTAAAGACGGGTGATTCCTCAATATTTTTATACTCTAGTTTGTATTCAAAAAGCTTCTGTTTTCTTTTAAATGTGGATTTTTTTAAAGGGCCGGATGTCTTTTTCCAAGAAAAGCCGTCTGTAAAGGAAAGAATAACTCCTCGCCAGTAAAGTTTATTATAGCCAGGAGTGGGTCCATTAAAGTGGACCTTAAAAACTTCATCTTTACTTGAAATGAGAGACTCAAAGTCTCCTGGTGTGATTCCTTGGGAAAAACCTGTTTGGGCAATGGGGATTTTTTGACCGCCAAAGGGAAGGTGTAAGTGAATTCTTGGAAAAAAAATAAAGAGAAGAATAGACAGAGGAAGACTCGCAATAAAAAGATTCCTTATTTCTTTTATCCTGTGCCTTTTCATCTCTTTATCGTCTTTTAAGAGGGAGTTATCCATTGATGTAAAGCTAGTTATAATAAGAAAGAGAAAACTTATTATAATTAAGTAAATTAGAAAAAATGGCGTTTGATGAATAAGAAATTTTGAAACCATGAATAAAAGTCCAATAAGAAGAAATAAAAATGTATCCCTCTTTGATTCCTCTTCCCATAGTTTAAGGACAAAAAGTGTTGCTAAAAAAAGTGAAGCTCCTTCAATATTTCTTAAACCTTTGTATTGGAAAAAAATATAGAGAAGGGAAGCTATTAAAAAAAAATATTTAGTCTTTTTTAGTTTTTTTAAAGGATGGTAAAGCTTTAAGTTTTGAAAGAGGAGAGGAAGTGTACCAAGCAAAAATATGAGTATAAGTTCGAAGTATCCATCATTAAAAAAGGGGAGGAAAATTAAAAA
>DKQD01000210.1:46551-50462 GCA_002474345.1 Bacteriovoracaceae bacterium UBA7317 | reverse complement strand
ACTTCCTCAAGTAGCCGTTTTTTAAAGATTTCTAAGTCTCTGGGCTTTAACGTTTCCAAAAAACCCCCCAAATTTTCTTTGAGAAGGTCTACCTCCTGACTAGCCGCAACAATACTTTCTAAGCCTCCGTCATACTTAGAGTCAACAAGGTTATCTCCTAAAGTTCCCTTTTCTGAGTCTTCAAAAAGAGGCTTATCAATACTAACTTCCCCACCTTGCTCACCAAGTCTTTGATCCATAACAACGACGGCTTTTTCGGAAACACCTAGGTTTTCTGAGAGAGTTTTTGTATCAGGGTCTATCCCCATACTCAAAAGCCGATTCTTTTCTTTCATAAGATTATAAAAAAGCTTTTTTTGTTCGTTTGTTGTTCCAATCTTTATGAGGCGAAAGTTATCTAAAATAAACTTAAGGATGTAAGATCGAATCCACCAGCTAGCATAGTAAGACAGTTTTGCACCTTTAGAGCGGTCATATTTTGAAACCGCTTTCATGAGACCGATATTTCCTTCCTGAATTAAGTCCATTACATTCTGATGAGCAGATCGATACTCCATGGCAATTTTAACAACTAACCTTAAATTGGCCAAAACCAATTTTCGTGCTATTTCAATATCACCCGTTTCTTCTAAGGCTTTTGTTAAAGCTTGTTCTTGTTCTAAAGAAAGAAGGTCATAACGGTTAATCTCTCTTATATAGACGGTTAGAGGGTCGCTAACCTTATCCGGTTCATAAAGGGTGACTTCTTTAGAGGAAGAGAGGTCCTTTTTAGAGCCCAATTCCTTTAAAGCCTCATCTGAACTTTGATGCTTAGAGGGATCAATGACCTCGACTACGACATCATCATTTGACTTTTTTTCCCCTGAAGGGCTATAAATATTTTTTATTGAATCAACATTCGCTTTCAGAACTTTGCTCTTATCATTGGACACTTCAATAATTTTATCAACCTTGGAAGGAGCCTTGGACTTGCCCTTTTTAGCAGAACGAGAATAGGCTTTCTTTTTACCCTCTGATGAACTTTTAGAATTCTTTTCCCTCATTGATCTTTTGCTTTTCCCATAAATATTTGGATAAACTCTTAGCATTTAAGCCATAAAATATAGCCTAATCAGCCCAAGATAACACAATTTTAAAAAAAGAACATCATGAGTGGGAATTTTACACTTCAAAAATATTTTTAAACACTAAACAATTTGAAATTGGCCTATAAATTCATAAGTGAGATTCTATGCTTATAATGCATGTACCTAAGAGCATAAATACCGTAATAAAAATCTATAGGTAAAGAGAGAATTTTGGGTTTATCTGTTTCAAAGAAATTGCCCCTATAGCCTTCCAGTTGCCTTAATAGCTCCCTAGCAATCAAAGCCTCAAGGTTTTTCCGCCACGGAGGAAGCTTCCAAAGGGTCTTTTTAGATATAACTTGGTCTCTTATGTGAGCGGTAAAAAGCTTTTTCAATGATTTGATCTTTTTCTTATTCCCTAGCCGCCGGGCTTCGATCAACTCACTTCTCTGCCAACTTAGAAAGCTTTTAGGCAATTTTATGGTAATTGTTGTCTTCAACTTACCAAGCATACTCACAACTCTATCTAATTCACCAAGATTAACATCAAGTTTTACGCCAAAGTCTGGGTTTAAGTTGTTAAAATAGAGCTTCTTTCGAACAGGTTCTATAATAAAGGACTCTTCAAAAAGAATTTCTTCATTAAAGTGGTTATTCTGCTTTTTTGCCCACCTTCTCCACGACCTCTCCATAGAAGCCTTGGTAAATTCTAGTCCATCATTTAATTTTTTTGCTCCCACTAAGAGATCCGGAATACCAGTTATAAGCGCAATCATTTGAGAGACCATCAAATTATCTTCAATCAAGTCTTTTTTCTCTATTATTCTTTTCACTCGTGGTTCTTGGTTTTTATAAGTGTACCCAGCTTCAAGAAAATCTTCACAATAGAGGTTTTCAAGATCTCTTTTAAACGTTTTAGACCCTATTGATTTCCATCGAAGGTTATTAAACTTCTTGTGTCCCACACGTCTACAAATATACTCTTCACACCAGACTTGAACTGTTTTTAAATTTCTTTTAGGTAGGCTTTTATTCTGGACTTCGTCCCAAACGAGCCCTTTGTTAGTCAATTGCCTTATTACAAAAGAAATGATGGAAGGGTGCTTTGCTAAAGGAACTAAAAGCCGCAAGTTTTGAGCATCATTACCCCAAGAGCAAAAAGCTCTAAAAAGCTTAATTGAATACATAAATTCTTGCTCAAGCTTTTCCCTTTCTCCATTAATTTGAAGAAGACTCCTAGGGAAAAAAGGGTTCTTCTCAATATTTGGGATCTCAAGCTTTTTTCCACTAGAACTAAATTGAAGCTTGAAGTTTTTTTTAAGTTGTCTCTGGCTAATTATCGTCATATTTTTAGAGCAAAAATTATTCGTTAAATTTTGCACTAGGTTGTTAAAATCACTTTTTTTTAATTCAAGCTCTTTTGAATAATCTGAAATGGCCCTCAAGGTCAGGTCAATTCCAATGTACTGAAGAGTTGCTAATAGAGACCTTTTGGTCTCAACCCTTTCTTTATAAGTTGAATATCTAATCTTTCTTTCTACCTTACAGTAGTTTTTAAGTTTTTGACCCTCAAGATAGAAACCTCTAAAGTATCCCAATTGTCTTTTTAAATCTTTATAGTCACTTGATGAGTTTAAAGGTTCTTCACGTCTGAAAATATACTCAAGGGGATCACTTTTTTCCCTCTTATAAAGAGAAGAGAAGTCTCCTAAAACAAGGCTCTCAACTGGTACCAGGGAGTATACCTTGGAAATACAAAATAAAAATAAAAGTGATATGGAGGCAATTTTTCTCACTTCAACACCCTCTCATGTTTATCGGGCATTCAAAAAAATAATTTATAATAATTACCCTAAAAAAGACTTTCATCTATTTCGTAATAAATTTACCCATCCTCTATAGTCCTTTGAAACCAAATAAGGTTATCAAATCTCCAACCGATGAATCTTCCATGAAAAGTACTTCTTTTTGTAAAAACATTATGACCATTTTTTTTTCGCTGCTTGTAGTAAACCTCCAACAAGCCATTGGGGAGGAAAAAATTGCCTGGGAGAAAATGAGCCAGGGAGATGTCCTAGATTATTTTCAAGTTATTAAAGAAAAAAAGAATAAAAAAAATTCCTTTTTTCTAAAAAAAGCCAAATTTAATATTATTAATGGTAATTTAAAGGCTGCGGAATTCTATTTAAAAAATATCTCTTCAAAGAATAAAGCTATTGTCTATCCAAAAAAAAGACTCCAATCCCTAATATATTTTCTTAAAGAAGACTATGTTAACTCTCTTAAAATTCTTGAAGACCCTGAGTTTTCATTTTTCTCTTTTTATAAGGAAACTTGTTTAATCAAAATCCTAAATTTAATGGCCCTTAGCAAAACTGAAAAGCTTTCAAAAGAAACTGAATTATGCCAAGAAGCATCTTTAAAATACTCTAAAAAAGATCATTTCTGGCTTAAAAATACTGTAAAAGTAAAAAATGGTTATGCTATTCAAATTGGACAAGAGTCTCCCCTTCAACTCAAAAAGCTTTTTGAAGATAAAGAAATGACTACTTTATGGTTAAAATTAGCAATTTTCCTTAATAAGGAAGAGAATATTGTTTCAAAATTGCCTAAACTTCCAAAAAAGCTTTATCGATCAAAAAAAATCAGAGAGCTAATCAGCTTTATATACTACAGGCTTAATCAAAAAAGTTTGGCTCTAGACTTTATTGAGGATATTTCGACAGCAAACTCAGAGAATATCAAAGGAAATTTGCGGCTAAAAGATAAGGAATTTGAGCTAGCTTACGGACATTTCCAACTCGCATTGAAAAATAAAGTTAATTCAAAAAATGCACTCGAAAG
>DKQD01000210.1:40165-46160 GCA_002474345.1 Bacteriovoracaceae bacterium UBA7317 | reverse complement strand
TCTATTTTAAGCGAAGATATAGACCCTAGAAAAAAGCGGTCTCTTGACACTGCATTTCTTATCCAAATGGGCCTTTTTAAAAAAGCTCATGAACAATTGAAAAGGCTTAATTATGACTACACTGGTTTTATCCCCCTAGAGATTAACCTCATGAACAGCTATGTCTCCATCGTCAATAACAATGAAAAAGACCTGGATCGGTTTTCCCATGAAGCTTGCTTAAAGTTTGATGGTTTAAACTGTTGGGTTCGTTCTCAATTGCTTACTTGGGAACAGTTTCCTCAAACTCTTAAAAGAAAAGACCCCATTTATAAGGACGAACGGCTAACGCTTGATTCCTTAATCGAGCTTTCAGTTTTGCGACCTCTAAAAGAAGAGCTTATTGTGGACCAAAAAGACATTGAGGAGTTGGATAGCGCAGAAGTTAATTTGCCTAAAAGTCTTCATTACAAGGGCATTTTTGATTAATTGCAAAAAAAAAGCACTCCCAAAGAGAGTGCTTTTTTTAGATTTCTTTATAAAGGTATTCTTAAAGAAGATCTTTCCAAGCTTTTCCTGGTCTAAACTTTGGCACATTTTTTGCCTTAATTTTAAGTTTTTCACCAGTCGCTGGGTTAATCCCTGTTCTAGCTTTTCTTCTTACCTTAGTAAAAGTACCAAAGCCGATCAAAGAAACGTCTTCACCTTTTTTAACAGCTTTCTTGATCACATCTAAAGTTGTGTTCAAAAAAAGTTCTGCATCTTTTTTTGTCAATTCAAGTCCAGAGTCCTTGGCAACCTTTTCTAATAATTCCTGCCTGTTCATAAATTCCCCTTTTTTGGTTCTCCCGAATTATTTTTTATTATAATTCCGGGGGCAATTAACTAGCCTAAAATTAATATGTAGCTATTGTAATCAGGACATTCCCCTTATTGCAATACATTTTTTTTTAAAAAGTTAAAGAGGTCTTAAAGAAAGGGGTTTTCGATCCTTCTTGGAAGATAAAACCTTGAATCGTTTATCAGTAGATCCTCTTAACCAAACCTGTTAAGTGAAAATTCCAACAAGTTGTCCAAATAAAGGCTTTGCCAATTAAGTTTTAACAAATTATTTTTCTACATTTTCCTGCTTTAAAACCGATAAAGAGGGTAATTTACGCTTTAGAACGAGCAGGGCAAAAAATAAATTGATTAAATTGGAGATCACTCATGGCCTTTTTTTGGAGAAGAAAGCATTCTTTAGGGAGTAATTACCGAGAGGAAATAGTTACTGCAGCACGAAGGCTTTACGACAAAAATATTCTTGCTGCTACTGACGGCAATATCAGCTCAAAAGAAAAAGACTACCAAATACTTATAACCCCTTCAGGAAAACAAAAAGCTTTTTTGCGTCCAGAAGAAATTATTCTCTACAATATGAAGGATAAAAACCCTAAGCAAAAAGTCTCAAGTGAGCTTGCTATGCACCTCCAAATATATAAGAGTTGTCCTAAAGCATCTTTTGTCATACATGCTCATCCTCCTTCGGCCATAGCCTGGACTATTGCCTTCCCAAAGCTAAAAAACCTACCCTACGATATTCTTCCAGAACTTATTCTCGCTGTTGGTAGCATCCCTTTTGTTCCCTACGCACGTCCCGGAACAGAAGATATGGCAAAAAATATAATTCCCTACCTACCTCAGCATAAAGCACTTATTTTAACGAGGCATGGAGCCCTTAGCTGGGGAGAAACAATGGAGGAAGCCATTAATGGTATGGAAAGAATTGAGCATACCGCCCATATCCTTATGATGGCCAAAAAGCTCAGGGGATTGACAACTCTTCCGCAAGATGAAATTCAATATCTTCAGGAAAAAAGAAAGCAAATCGGAGATATTAATTTATGAAAGACCTCGAATCTATGTCACTCAAAGTTGAAAATGGAAAGTTATTTGTTCTTGACCAGCAAATGCTCCCTCATCAAGAAGACTGGATCGAATCCAAAACACCTGAAGAAATGTCTAAAATTATTCTTGACTTAAAAACTAGAGGTGCTCCTCTCATAGGAGTCTCAGCTGTTTTAAGCTTGGCCCTTTATGCAGAAAAAGAACCTCATCCTGAAAAAATCATGGCCAAAGCTGAACTCCTAAGAAGCTCAAGACCAACTGCTGTAAACCTCATGAATGCGATTGATAGGGTCCTCGAGGTAGGACAAAAGACTCAATGGGATACTCTAGAAATTACGAAGGAAGCTGAAAATATTTTTGAAGAAGATGTCGAACTTTGCGAGAAAATGGCCTCGATTGGATCTCAACTTATAAAGCCTAATGAAAACGTCCTCACTCATTGCAATACTGGAGGCTTGGCAACGGTTGGGAGAGGCACAGCTCTAGGAGTTATTTCTAAAGCTTACGAAAACCAAAAAGGAATTCACGTCTATGTAGACGAAACAAGGCCTCTCCTCCAAGGTGGAAGGTTAACAACTTGGGAACTTGAATCTCTAGGTATTCCCTACACTCTTATTTGTGACAATATGGCAGGACAACTCATGAGCGTGGGTAAGATAGATAGAATTTTTGTTGGCGCAGATAGAATTGCTGCAAACGGCGACTTTGCCAACAAAATAGGAACTTACTCCCTTGCAGTTAATGCAAAATTCCACAAAGTTCCCTTCTACGTGGTGGCCCCCTTCACAACATTCGACAAAAATTGCCCTAATGGCAAAGAAATCCCTATTGAACAAAGGGAGCCAGATGAAGTGAGGGGCGTAAAAGGAAGTTTTGGCAAAGTTGTTTGGAGTCCCAAAAATGCAGAAACTTATAACCCGGCCTTTGATGTAACCCCGGAAAGCCTGGTGTCGGGATATGTCTTAGATAAAGGGCTCTTTAAAGCAAGTGAACTTTCTAAAGCTTTCGAAAATTAGTTTTTAAGATTAATTTTTAAGGTTGACCTTAAAAAGGACCTTAAAAGATAAGGTCCTGCTTCCTCATCCAGCCCTTTTTATTTTTATCAACCTCTATTCTAACCCAGCCTTTTTCGCTTTGATCCTGTAAGTTAACCTCAGCTCCTTCATGTAGAACAAACAATTTCACATTATCCTTACCAATTCCTGAAAACACAGAAGCCTTCGAAACCTTTACAACCCCAAAATCTCTTTCCCAAAAAGCATTATTCAAAAAGGGTATAGCGAATAACAAAACAAAAAAGAAAGATAAATTTCGCACCCATTTAAAAGACTCATATTTAAACAACAATTGGAGAAGAGAGCCAACCCAAAAGAGCACCCAAAAGCCTATTAATAAAGTTGCCGTTTCTTTTTTGTTAAGAGGAAAAAGGCCTCTTGGATCAAGAAAGGGTTTTGATTCAACTTTATCCTTGGTTTTCGATCTCAAATACTCAAGATTGTATTTAACATCTCCATCTCGCGGAAGAACCTCACTAGATTTCTTGAAATGAAATAAAGCTTTCCCTAGCTCTCCTGCCCTAAAGTAAGCATTGCCTAAATTGAAGTGGACCTCTCCCCAAATTCTCTCATCAGACTCAAGGAGGCTTTTATACTCCTTAATCGCATCACTATATCGACCTTCATAGTAAAATTTATTGGCCTTTAAAAAATCCCCTCGGACTTTTCGAGCTTCACCGTGAGATTCACTTATCACTGAAAAAAGAATAAAAAATGAAAAAATAACTGAGGTAAAAGTGATTCTTCCTTTATTATTCATCATTAATCTGTTCATCTTAATTCCTTTTCCATACTCTTTACTATATTTTTCATTTTAGTCATCATTTCTCTTGGGCCTTTTTTAGCTTGCCCTCCATATTGAGCACTTTCAAAATCCTGTAGAAGATTCTTTATTTCTTTTAAAGTTTCAGGGCCTAATTGATGAGGACTTAAAACCCTATCTAAATCAAGAGGAGTTAAGGCCTTGCCATCAACATTAACTTTATCACCAATATAATCCTTAAAGACACTAGAAGCTTGTGTTAAAAAATTATTTCCTTCGCCCACACTTTTAAGCCCTTTATTAAATTTCTTTAAAGCCTGTTCCTGCCTTCTTAAGGCGTCATTGCCTTTAAGCCGTTCCTTCTTTTTTTGCCAAATAAAGCAGGCAACGAAAAGAAGAGGAGGCATAAAAAAAAGAACCCAAAAGATACTTTTTTCATTTAGCGAGAGACTGCCCAAAGTTTTCTCAACCTTCCTCTTTATGGGCATGAGGTCCTTTCCTTCAACCTTTATCTTTTTTTTCAATTTGGTTTGCGGTAAACCTGGAGAGACAAGATTAACTTTTTCTTCATCACCAGACTCTGCCTTTAAAATTTTAACCATAATAGGCCTAGTTGAGGTGGCCTTATAGACTCCACTCAAGGGATCAAAATAGCTTAAGTTAAAAGCAGGTATCTGTTTCTCCCCTATATCTTGAGGAACCAATGCCATTTTAAAAACACGTTTTCCAAAGACGCCCTTTTTACTTCTTTGAATTTTTAAAACTGGTTTATCTTTATAAATTTTGAAACCAGTAATTTCTTTTTCATCTAATTTTGCATCAAAGACATTCCCACTTCCCTGAACAGTCAAAGTAAGAGTTGTCGATTCACCTTGCCTAAGAGAGTCTTTATCAACCCTAGAAATGACCTTGAAATCACCAATAAGACCACTAAAGTTTTTAGGTTTTCCCTCTTGTGGCAAAGGCTTCGCTTCAATTTCTAAATCTTTAGTCCTAAGGCTTACCCTTTTCCTCCGGCCAAAACCTCCCCCGAAGAAAGGATCATCAAACATATCAAAAAGGGAACCTGAACCACGCCCTCTTCCAGAACCATCCCTTATGTAAATATCCCCCAAAAAGGTCGATCCAGGAACTGTCACTTTTCCAGGCTTCGTAGGGAAAAGGGCATAATTGACTTCATACACTTTCCACTCTTTCCCTTTCACAACTTTTCTATACGACCTTCCCTCACCAAGCTCTTCCTTCCAAAAATCCTTAAATTTAGGCAAACTTATTTTAGGGTTGCTTATTTCAACACGATAATAAAGCCTAAATGTATAGATGATTTGCTCTCCAACAAAAGGGTCCTTTTTATTAACAAAGCCTTCTATCAAAAAGTTTTTATCTCTTTTCTCCTTAGCAGGCCCCTTGTGGTCATCAACGCTAGAACTTCCTTTTCCCTGATTAGGGTTTGAGTTAACAGAAGCTCCGTCTGCAAGCACTTCTAAATTAAGAACGTCACTTTTATATTCTTTTCCATCAATAACAGCGACCACAGGACCAACTGTAAAGGATCCTTCTTTTTTAGAATAGAGAGAGTAGTTTATCGTTTTGCTGGTACTAGCTTTACCATTAATTATCTGTACTGATGTTGAAGTTCCTCTATTGGAAAGAGAAAACTTATCAGCATTTTCAATCCGAAGGGAATCAATACTCTGGGATCCATCAACACGAATCTGAATAGAAAATTCCTCACCTAAAGAAATAGGGTTTTCATCAACAGTCAACCCAACCTCTATCGCTCCAACCAAAGAGGTCTTCGTCCCCAAAAAAAAAGATCAGGAAAACCCAGAGGATTGAGAAGCTTTTCAAGATAGAAGCTTTGCTCGTCCCGCTTTTCAATTCTTTACCAATCTTTTTCAACTTGATAACTCCTTCTTCCCCGCATTTTGCGTTTTAAGTATTTTTTTCGTTCATCACTCAAAGAGTTTAGCCACCTTAATGCTTCTGCTTCACTCATTTTTTTACCCTGAGCTCCCTGTTTTGCTTTGGAAGCCTGATTTTGAATTGAAGAAGCCTGACTCTTCACCTGATCTTCTTTCTTTTTTTCTTTGTCACCTTTTTCTTCACTTTTAGAAGTTTTGGCTATACTTTCAGGCTTTTTCTCCTTACCTTCCTTACTTTTATTTCCTTCTTTTCCCTGCTCATTTTTGGAAATATTATTTTGATCATCTTTATTGGCCTTGTTTTGGTCACCTGTTTGTTGATTGTCAGCTTGTTTTCGTCCTTCCTGACCTTGTTGGTTTTTTTGATCCTTTTGACCTTTTTGACC
>DKQD01000210.1:1551-39775 GCA_002474345.1 Bacteriovoracaceae bacterium UBA7317 | reverse complement strand
GCCTGTCTTTTTCTTTCCTCTTCAATTCTTCTTTTAATTTCTTTTCTGACAAAGTCTAGATTATGCTTGGCATCTTTATCATTAGGATTTATCTCCAAAGTTTTTTTATAATATTTAACAGAGTCTTTAAGCCTTCCCATTTTATAAGCAGTATTACCAAGGTTATAATAGGATTTTGCACTTAAAGCCTTGTCCCCTTTTTTGGCCGTGGACTCGAAAAGTTTAAAGGCCTTATCATATTCCTTCATTTTATAATAAGAATTGCCCGTATTATATTTTAATTCCAAATCTTTAGGTTCTTTTACTTGAGCCTCAAGGAAACTTTTTAAGGCCTTATTATATTTCTTATTTTGGTAATCATTTTCTCCAATTTGCCTCTGGGAGTCCCATGGAGCAGCTCTAGTAACCTGTATGGGTAAAGCTGAAAATAAGAGAAAGACCATCACGCCCAAAACGGTTTGCCCTCCTTTTCGTTCCTTCACAAAGACTTCTAGAATTAGAAGAAAAAGGGCCACAAGAAGAGGCCATTGGAACCTCTCCTCAAACCGTTTTCTTTTCCCACTCACAAGCTCCTTAGATTCAACTTTCTTTGTAATGTCATTATAAATTTTTTCTAAATCCAAGTCGCCCGTTATGGAACGGACATAACTTCCTCCTGTATCTAAAGCTATTTTTTGAAGAGTCGTCTCATCTAATTGGGTCGTTACAACATTACCACGAGAATCTTTTTTAAAGCCTCCCCTTTTTCTGTCGGGAATAGGTGCTCCTTCTTCTTTACCAATACCTATCGTATAAATCTTAATCCCTTCTTCATGTGCCTCCTTGGCCATTTTCAATGGTTCTCCGCTATGATCCTCTCCATCGGTAATAAGTATAAGGACTCGCGACTTCTTATTTTGAGAGTCAAAAGCGCTAATAGATTTTTTTATAGCATCCCCAATAGCGGTTCCAGGTACTGGGATTAGGTCCGTATCCAGTTCATCCAAGAAAATTCTTACAGCGCCGTAGTCAAGAGTAAGAGGGCTTTGAAGAAAGCTGGTCCCTGAAAAGGCAACCAACCCAACTCTATCTCCTTGCATCATATTAAGGAGGTCAATAATTTCACGCTTGGCCCTCTCTAAGCGATTTGGAGAAACGTCTTCGGCCAGCATACTTTCACTAACATCGAGGGCCAGAATAATATCAACACCTCTCCGGTTCACTTCCTCCCATTGAAAACCCCATTTGGGCCTTATCAAGGCAAGGATGCAAAAAAAGAAAGCAAAAATGATAAGGAATGCTTTGACCTTCTGCCTTTTAGCAGAGAACCCTCTAAGTAACTTGTCCTTTAAATCCTCACTAACAAAAAGCTCTAAAAGTCTTTTTTTCTTCTTAAATGCCCAAATATAAAACAAAACAAGTAAGGGAATGATGATTAAACACCACAAATATTGAAGATTCGCAAACTTCAAGGGGTTTCTCCTCGTTCTTTTTTTTTAAGGAATTCTTCTCAACTTTGTTTGCCCTAAAAATATTTCCAAGAGTAAAATAAAGAGTCCTGGAATTAAAAAGTGGGCGAACATTTCATTGTATTCTGTGTATTTTTTGACCTCAATTTTAGTTTTTTCTAACTTATCAATTAGGCTGTAAATATTTTTAAGTTCGTCAGTGTTAGTAGCTCTAAAGTACCTTGCTCCAGTCTCAGAGGCGACTTGTTTAAGAGTTGATTCATCTAAGTCCACTTTTTGGTAAATATAGCGTTTTCCAAAAAGAGTATCTGCTAAAAAAGGTGCCTTCCCCTGGGTCCCAACACCGATGGTATAAACTTTAACTCCGTAATGATCGGCAAGTTTAGAAGCCTGTAAGGGGCTCAAACGCCCAGCAGTATTTCTTCCATCAGTGAGAGCAATCATTATTTTTGACTTGGACTTTAGGTCCTTCATCCGGTTTACGCCAATACCAATGGCCTGTCCCAAAGCCGTGGCTGATCCGGCCATACCTATTTTTATGTTGTCAAGAAAGTCCATGACAATACCGTGGTCAAGAGTCAATGGACATTGTGTGAAAGCTTCCTCACCAAAAACAACGAGCCCAATTCTGTCATTGGGTCTCTTTTTAATAAAGTCTCTTACCACCTCTTTAACGACTCTCAAACGGTTAACTCTCTTTCCTTCTCTCTTAAAATCTAAGGCCTGCATACTTTCGGAAGTATCGAGAACAAGTAATATGTCGACGCCTTCTGAATTCGTTTTTGTAAACTGCCTTCCTGACTGTGGTCTAGCAAGTGCTACAACAAGAAGAATAATGGCCAGAGACCGTAGAATAAGAAGAATTAATTTGGGATTATTTCTCGCTCTCATATTCATTGATTTCAGGAGGTCAATACTTGAAAAGCGAATCTTTCCTCCACTTTTTTGCCCCCAAATAAAAATAGGGACAATAACTAAAAACAAGCATAAAAACCATGGGTAAGCCAGACGGATCATAAAACTGAATCCTCCTCATTTTCATTATCAACTTTTTTAGGCATTGTTTCCAAAACGAATTTTTTTGCGTCTTGCAAAATACCTTCTCCTTCTTCTTCACTTTTTTCGATATTGGCAAATTTAACAAGGTCAGCCTCTTTCAATATTCCTAAAAAGGCCCTTTGCTGAGAAGGCCCAACCGAATTTAAAAGATCAATATCTCTTTTTATTTCTTCTTGTGTCCGCTCTTTGGCTGGAAATTTATAACTATCCTCAACATAAGAGCGCACAATATCTGAAAGGGAAAAATAAAAACTTTTCCTCTTAGAATAGTCTGACAGACAAGAAATACCTTTTTTTAAATTTTCCAATTCTAAAAGGGCCTTTTCATGAGGAGGCGGGAGAGGTATTGCATCTCTTTGCCTTCCCTTTCTCTTATTAAAAAAGTAAATCAAGAACCCAAAAACACCAAGCACCAATAACGCTCCAACAAAATATGTAAGGGTTTTAGATGGAGCAATAGTCAGAGGCTTAATATCCCTTAATCCACTTTCTTTTCCCTTAAAACCTCCTAACTCACTCTGCTTATTTGTTCCTTTAGACGTTTTTGAAACTTCATTTTTCACTTCAACAAAAATTTCCGGTGAACTTAAAATGATGTCCTTTCCTGCCTTATTTTTAAGAGACAATTTCAAAGAAGGTAAAATGTAAGAACCAGTGAGGTCTGCTTCTAACTTATACCACCTCTCAAAAACCCACTCTCCATCTTCTTTAACTGGCCCTTCTTTACCAAAGTCAACAATCCTAAAACCTTGAATTTTGTCACCACTTTCAGGCAGATAGAGAGGTCCCTCTTTGAGCGAAGAAAAAGCCCGAAGACGAAACGTAAGGGTTTCACCTGGACTTAAAATGGCCTTATCAACCTCTGCCTTCAAAAAGCTTGTCCTCTTACCTTCATCTGCCAATACGTTTTGAAATAAGGTCAAGTAACTAAAAAAGAGGGTCAAAAAAATTAACAAAGAAGAATGAGCCTCTTTCAAAAAATCAATGGACCTAGTTCGTGTTTGAGTTCTCATTTCCACCTTTCGACAAAAAGCTGTACATTTTCGTTCTTGAATGACTCTTGAACAAGTTTCTTATAGAGGCCTTGGCCCTTTTCTATTTTATAACTCTGCTCAACAACATTTTTAATATCATTGTATGCATATTGTTGGGGAAGCGTTTTTTCCGCTACAATATACATTTTATAAGTACCGGAGGTTAAAAAAGGTCCGCTCCATTCGCCCTTATTTTTTTTAAAAAGACCTTTAATTTGAGAAGGATTTAACTTTAAATTAGGTGAAGCCAAACCCTTAGTCAGCGTAATTTCCTTTTCAACAGAAGCCGAAGGTAACATTTTTTTGACTTCATTTATAAGGTTTGTGACTTTTTTATTTCTTTTTAGGAAAGCTTTTAACTTTTTTGATTGATCTTTTCCTTTAAATTCAATCTTGGTAAGGTTTAAAGTTTCCTTTTGAGAAAATTTCTCCCTATTTGCTTTGAAATAATTTTTAAGGTCGACTTCATCAACTTTGATCTTTCTTTCTACTTCGTTTTTAAGTAGTTTTTCAACCAGCAACTGTTTTGTAACGTTTTCAAGTTTCTTAATGAAAGATGGATCCTTTTCCAGCCCCAGTCTTTTCGATTTTTGCCATAGGATTTGATTAATGACATACTTTTGAAGTAGTTCCTGTTTAACCTTATTGGACTTTAAATTTTCCTGTCCTTTGCCAAATGCATGAAAAGAATCTACGTATTCGTTTAACTGATAATCATAAATGTTTTGCTCTCCCACTTTAGCTACAATGGCAGCACCTTTTCTTTTAGTTGCATCCTTATCCGTGGAAAGTGTGGTTTTATCTTTAATAAAGGCTTTAGCAGCACCAAACTTTTTAAGTTTTTCCAAGAGGGCCACTATCCTCTTGTTAGCTTCCGTTATGTAAGTCGATTTAGGATCCAAAAGCTCTACTTTATAAAACCAGGAGATGGCCTTTTCCAAATGTCCTTCTTCTTCATACAATTCACCAAGTGAATAAGACATTTTTGCTTTTACTTTCGCATCAACTTTCCCTTTCTCAAGGTATTTCTCGTACTCTCTGGCAGCTTGATTCAAAAGCCCAGCAGCATGTAGTTTTGATGCAGCATCTTTAAGAACAGTGACCTCTCCTTGATCAGAGTTTTTTCCACTTTCAAAGTTTTGAAAAACTAAAATACCAAGAAGCCCCCCCAATATACATTGACTAAAAAAAAGAACCATAAACCTTGTATCTTTTTTCATCTTTTCCTTTCCCTTTCTCTAAAGAACTTAATGAGAGTGTCAAAATAAGAACCGTCTGTTCTTACATCTAGAAAATCTATCCCATTTTTTTGGAAAAACCTTTTTTTCTCTCTTAAGGCAAGTTTTGCTTTTTTTGAAAATGATTGGACACCATTGAGATCACTAGTGTTAATTAAAAGAGATTCACCAGTCTCAGCATCCTCTAACTCAATATAGCCGATATTGGGGATTTCTATCTCTCTAGGGTCAGTGACAGAAATGGCCACAAGGTCATGCTTTCTCGAAAAGCTCCTTAACTTGTTTTCAAATCCTTCCCCTTGAAAGTCTGAAATTAAAAACGTAATGGCCTTCTTTTTCATAACCTTGTTCATAAAGTCGATAGGAACTGAAATATCCGTTTTCTTGGCTTTAGATTTAAAGGAAAGGATATCTCGAATGAGTGACCAAACATGCCCTCTTCCCTTCTTTGGAGGAATGTAATGCTCGACATGGTCAGAGAAAATAATGAGCCCAACCTTATCATTACTTCTTAAAGCTGTGTAGGCCAGAAGGGCCGTAATTTCAGCAGAGACCTCATTTTTAAACTTTTTCTGAGTTCCAAAATGAGAAGAAGCTGAAACATCCACAAGAAAAAAAACGACAAGTTCTCTTTCATCCCTAAACGTTTTTATATAAGGTTTTTGGCTTCTTGCAGTTACATTCCAATCAATATTTCTTATGTCATCTCCAGGAACGTACTCTCGAACTTCCTCAAATTCCATACCACGGCCTTTAAAAACGCTTAGATACTCCCCTGCAAAAGCGTCGTTGACCATGTACTTGGCCTTAAATTGTATCTTTTTTACTTTGGCCAATAACTCGTCATCAAAAAACTGTGTTGGTTCGTTCATTTCATTTCCATGATTTAAGGTACATCAATTTTATCAAAAACCTTTTGAATAATATCAGTTGAATTCATATCTTGTGCTTCTGCTTCATACGAAATAAGAATTCTATGCCTTAAAACATCTGGTCCTATTGTCTTAATATCTTGAGGAGTCACATAACCTCTTCCATTGAGGAAGGCTTGGGCTTTTGCTGCTTTAATAAGGTTGATAGAAGCTCTTGGTGACCCACCATACTCAATCAAATGTTTCATATCTTTGAGACCAAAAAGCTCTGGGTTTCGTGTGGCAAAAACAAGATTCGCAACATAATCATATAATTTATCGTCAACAAATACTTGAGAGACAAGCTGACGAAGCTCAATAATTTTTTCTGGCGTTAATACTTTTGTAATCGTTGGTTGATGAACACCTTCCATTCTTTTCATAATTGAAATTTCTTCTTCTTTACTAGGATAATCAACGACAACTTTAAGCATGAAACGGTCTACCTGAGCTTCCGGTAGTGGATAAGTTCCTTCTTGCTCAACAGGGTTTTGAGTTGCCATAACAAGGAATGTCTCTGGAAGCTTAAACGTTTCGTCACCTATAGTTACTTGCTTTTCTTGCATTGACTCCAAAAGTGCACTTTGTACTTTAGCTGGAGCCCTGTTAATTTCATCAGCTAAAACAATATGAGCAAAAAGAGGTCCTTTTTTAACGTGGAAATTCCCCTCCTTAGGAGAATAAATTTGGGTTCCTATAAGGTCAGCCGGGAGGAGGTCTGGTGTGAACTGAATCCTGCTAAACTCAGCTTGAATAACCTCGGAAAGAGTTTTAATGGCCGTTGTTTTAGCGAGACCTGGAACACCTTCAACTAAAATATGTCCATCGGAAAGTAGACCTATAAGTAACTTTTCTGTCATATTTCTTTGGCCTACAAGAACTTTACTAACTTCCTCACTGACGGCGGCAACAACGGGAAATTCTCTTTCAATTTTTTGAGTTATCTGTTCTACTGACTCACTCATTTATGTCCTCCCTCTTAATTTTTTTATTTTTAACTATGTTTTTATATTTACTAAAATTAAATGATGTCTTCTTTTTTTACCTCATGCTCTAATCTTTTTTCTAAATAGCGGACTTTCATTTCATCCACGGCTTTCCCTCCTCCATATTTGTGGGTTTCAAGCAACGCGTTCTCTTCTTTCCCATCAAGGCCTTTTTCAATTGATAACTTTCTATTAAGCTCAATAAGTTTAGAAATATATTCTTTCTGTTTACCTTCCATTTTCATTCTTTGGAGTTCTTCAAAAAGTAGCCCATTAATCCAAGAAAAGTTTTCCTCTCCTGGATGAAAAGTTTTCTTCCCTTTTCTCTTATGCCTCCAAAATAAAAACAGTACCGCACAAAATAAAAGAAACACAACAAAAGCGAACTCCATCCAACTAAGTGCTCCCCATCGACTGGCAACACTCAAAGAAATACCCGGATGCCTTGAAAACCTCTCTGCCCCCCCACTTCTTGGACTATAAGAAAGTTCTATTGGTCCTATTTGATAATTACCCTTTTCTTTTAGTTCAAAGGGGTAGTGATATTCTAAAACCGATTGTCCTTCCCTAATACTTGTCGTGGACGTAACGCCTTTAGAGTTTAAACCTTTTGGAAACCTTACTGTCGGTACCTTTATCAAGTATCTCCGTGAATTACTTGGCCAGGTAATTGATACCTTTAAAGTATGAACTCCTCCCACTTTAAAAATATTATTTTCAGGTTTCAAGGAGCTCACTTTCATAACAGGCGGAAGCAAGTCTTTTGGAAATGAAAAACGCTCTTTATTTCCTCCGACCTTCTTTCCTCCATTTAACTCTGATAGCGTTTTATATTGTGAGAGTTTTTTTAATTCCTCAAAAACCTCCTGCGTCTCCCAGCTCTTTCCTCCTCTGAAGACTCCTGCCAAAAAGCCATCTGGAGAAATTATGTAAACGCTTGGTATAGCGGTAGCTTGATAGATTCGAGAAACTTCTGATTGATCATCATGAAAATTAGGAAAAGTTATCCCAGTTTCCTTTAGGTACTTTTTAACCAATCTTCTGTTTCCCTGATCAACAGAGACACCAACGACTTGGATATTTGAAGCTTGGAATTCTTGGGCAGCACTTTCAAGAGTAGGCATCTCCATCCGGCAAGGTCCACACCAAGTTGCCCAAAAATTTAAAAGGACCCACTTACCTCTATAATCACTTAAGCTTCCTTCAGAACCTTTTATATAAGGGAGTGTAAAGTCTTTGGATTTTATTTGGGTGGGAGTAAATCCTAGCCTTTCTAGAATGTTGTCTTGGGCATTGAGAAGTTCTGTAAAGGTAGCGGATAATATTAAGCTCAATAATAGGAACTTAAGCTGGTACATACTTACAAGAAACTTTAATTTAGTTTTTAACATAAACCCAAAAACCTTTATTTTGCTTCTATCTCTAAAAGATCAGAGGAGATCTCTTTGGTGCTCTCTGCTTTGATACTCTCTACTTTGATGATTATGCTAAAAGCCCCATCTCAAATCAAGAAAAAGATGAATAGCTTAACTCTTTGCAACTTTTTTAAACACCCTAAAAAGAATGGGAGAAAAATTTCCTACTCCTGGAGGCAGTGCTTCATTAAAAAACTCTAAAAATAATGTGTTCTTCCCAACCCCTCCTTTAGGTTTTACTGCGCCAGAAAAGATTCGGCTCAAATAAAAATGAGTCGACAAATAATTTGAAGGCCAAAGGCCGTCTATTTCTTCAAGGCCTATTCTATCAAGAACAGAACCTAGTTTATCGCTTAAATAGCGGTTGTGTGGAGAAATAGGAATTTCCTCCATTAGCATTTCTTTTCTTCCCTTATTAAGTTGCACCCAAGGTGTCCTGAAACTCTCACTCATTAAGTAAAGCCCACCTTCATGAAGCAGATCCGCAATGTTAAGGAATGCCTGGAACTGCTCTTCCCAACTTAAAAGGTTTATAATGACCCTCTCAGTTATTATGAGGTCAACTTTGTTAGGCCAAAAGTTCTTTTCTCGGCAATCACCCTTTTTAACAACTGCTCTTTCCAAGCCGCGGTTTTTAGCTATTTCAAAAAGGTGCGGAGAAAACTCGATGCCTCCAAAGGAGGACTCAGGGAAAGACTTCTCTAAAACATCTAGCAGGTATCCATTTCCGCACCCGACATCCAAAACTTTCAAAGCTCGCCCATTGAGTTTGCAAAAACGATCTATTTCTTGAGAGAAGAATCGAATTTCGTTTTGTCTGATGACTTGATCCTGCATTGTACAATGAGGACCTTCTCCAAAACTTTTGGCCAATTTTTCATAGTGGTTAAGAATTATCTTATCGCCTTTTCCCATGGGCGCTTTCTATCAATTGGAAAACAAAAAGACAATGCGTTACTTTAAAGCATCACCAATTGGTCTAGGTTTCCTATCCTCATCAATGGCCACATAAGTAAAAATTCCTTCTGTAACTTTAAAACGACGAAAGTTTCGGCTTACCCAAGCTTCAACCTTAACACTTAGAGATGTATTTCCTGTTTTGATATTTTGAACATAGCAACATAGAATATCTCCAACCAAAACAGGTCTATGAAAAGTCATTCCATCAACTGCTACTGTAACAGTTCTTCCCCTGGCCAAGGAGCTTGAAAAAACTCCTCCAGCAATATCCATTTGACTAAGGACCCAGCCACCAAAGATATCACCGCTAGGATTTGTATCAGCTGGCATGGCTTGAGTTCGTATAGATAGTTCACCCTTTGGTTCTTCCTCTGACATTTAAGACTCCCTGTTTTTGTAAGTGGCTATTTTATTGCCGAAAAGAAAAAAAGAAAAGAAAGAAGGTGTTTATCTTTGACTCAGTAACTTTCCAAAATCCGTTGACTCCTGCTTTCCTAGCAACACTTGTCCATCAAGAGTATAGCCTGGGGAAACAAAAATTCCGGACTTATTTGCCAAAACTTCATTTTGCCTAAGCTCCTTTTCCAGAAAAGGTGACTTCAACTCAAGCTTAAATTTGGCAAAATCCAACCCCAAATCAGTTATAACATTTTTAAGGAAGGCTTCATTTATTTCACCTTTTAGAGTCTGTTCAAAAACTCTTTTGTAAAAAGACTCAGCGAACTTTTTATTTTGATTTAAAAGCATGTGATAGTATTTACCGGCAATCCATGAAAATCCTTCATCAGAGAAAGCAAGACTTTTCCTTACAATTCGAACACGACTCCCCACTTTTTCTTTAAAAGAGCTGAGAGACTTTGAACTCTGAGCACTAAGAGGGCAAGAAAAGTCAAAGTATTCGGTAAGAGTCAAAGTTTTTCCTTTCTCAGCTCTTTTAAACCCTTCCTTCGCTTCGGAAAAAGAAAGTCCAAATGTAAACAAGACGGTAAACAACAGAAAAGTAAATGACTTCCCAAAAACACAGTGAAAGGAATGACTAAACTTTCTTAACCTTGGCATCAGAATTCCTTTTTTTATAGATTAATTTGTCATAGGGAATAAGAATCATTGTCAGGTATATGCCAAGATTAAGTTAGACTACACACCAAAATGTCAAAATCTTTATATCGGCTTGAGTCTGTAGCCAATACCTCGCATTGTTTCAATCATGTCTTCTGAAATTTTTTGTCTTAATTGAAGAACATGAGTATCAACCGTCCTCGTCGAAGGATAGTTTTCAAAGCCCCAAACTTTATTCAAAATTTCTTCCCTCGAAAAAACCCTTCCTGGAGACTCTGCTAGTAATCTTAAAAGATCATATTCCATTTTTGTAAGCTCTAAAGGCTTATCACCAAAAATGACATCACGCTTCTCCAAGTCAATTTTTAGAGAATGAACTTCAATAACTTTAATTTCTTTTTCAGAAGTCCCTTTATTTTCTCTTAACTGAACCCTGATTCTTGCTATTAGCTCTCTGGGTTCAAATGGTTTAGTAATGTAATCATTAGCACCAGACTCCAACCCTAGAACTTTGTCAATGAGTTCTGTTTTTGCAGTAAGCATAATTATCGGCATTTGAGGATGCTCACTCCTCATCTCTTTTAAAAAATCAATTCCTTGTCCATCGGGAAGCATCCAATCAAGTATAACTAGAGAAAACTCACCATCTTTCAAAGCTCTGGCATGTTTTAGGCTTCCGGCCAAAGACACGCTATACCCTTCATCTTCCAGATGTTTTTTGAGTGAAATACCCAAATTTTCATCGTCCTCAACTAGCATCACTCTCGCCATAATTTTTTCCTTTTTTCATATAAGAATCTAAAAATCTATTTTTTCAATCCTTGCGTTCCCACTTTCTTTACTTTCCATGGAATTGACAACTCAAATTTTGTCGGGTTTTTTGAAAAAGCAAGCTTACCACCCATATCCCTTAAAACTTTTTTAACAATATTAAGGCCCAAACCAGTTCCCGAGCTTTTTTCTCCCTTTACAAATTCAGAAGTAATTTCTTCTAAAGAAGAAAAGGAACATTCGCCACAGTCTTCAATTGAAACTTTCCAAAAATCTTCACTTGCACAAACCTTAACGGTGATCGGAGCTCTTCCATGGGCTTTGGCATTTTCCAGGATATTCTTGATGCAAATACTAATCCAATAAGGATCAAAGAAGGCGCCTCTATCATTGTCCAACCCTTCGAAACGCCCCTTTTCATCTTGAATATAAATATCAATTTGTTCTTTGATGAATTCATTTAAAGAGGGTACGTCGTCCTCCTGTTTTTGCAAAAGTCCTTCTGGATTTTCCATTTTTAAATAATGCCGACTAGTCTCAGTTAATCTTTGCAATCTAAAAACATCATTACTCAATCTCAAAAAGGACTCTTGAAGATCCTCATTTAGGGTTAAAATATTTTTTTGGACGCGTTCTACCTGGAGGAGCATACTGGCAATTGGAGTTCTGAATTCATGAGTCAAAACCTGAAGCGCAAGCCTTTTCCTTTGCTCCTCAGTTCTTTGCTGCCGGATTTTATTGAGAAGAATAAAAATCACGAGAGATATAATAAGTAGAGAACCAAGAAAAAAGTTAATGGTTGAAAAACTCGTAATTTCCAAAAAATGCCTTACATTATACTCCCAACACAGTTCACCATCTTGAATAAAGCACCTTTTATCCTTACTGTAATTTTTAACTACGTAGGGAGAATCTTTAATAAAGTTCTCCAAATCCTTTCTTGTGTAAAGGCCATACTCTAGACCCATAACTTTGCCAAAATGTTTAATTTTTGAAAAAAGATATTTTTTGCTTAATACAAATTCATTTCCTTTTACCAGAGCATCAAGAGAATTATTCGCAAGTTCAGATAAAATTTCAAAAACACCACCTATCTCTGATAAATAGGTTTTTAAATGTTTAAACTCAGACACATGAAAATAAAAAAGGTGTTTTTTTACCCATATATCTGAAAAATAAGAAGCCTTTTTAAGCTTGAAAGCCAAATAGGCATAACTTTTACCACTTGGATGCATAAAAGGCGGGTTTTTAAAGTATTCTTTTGGCAAACGCCTTCGGTCCCCACAACGAAATTCCTCCCACACCAAAACTTTTTCGTAATTTACAGAATTGAGAATGCTCGAAATATTTGTATAACAATTTTTAGAAGATTCATAAACGTTTAGCTCTTTTAACTTCTCTTCCCTATTATAAAAGGGGTTCATTAACTGAAAGTGGTCTCTGGAATAATAAATTGAGTTCAGGTTAACTACCATTCGAGGAACATATTGTTTTTTAAACTCTTGCTTTACCTTCTCTATTTCAACAAGATCTCTTGGGCGAGACTCATAGGGCCTTTGGAGAAAAAGCGCAAAATAGCCCGTTACAAAGGCCATAATGACAGCTGTAAAAATTAAAGTATAATATAGCTTCATATTCCAATCACTAAATTACTAACAATAGCTCTTATTTCAAATAAAAAACAATTTTTATTAAACCTGTTTAAAGGTCTTTTCTAACAAATTTTTAAAAGAAGTATAATCTTCGAACACAAAGTCGGCTTTTTCACTCCAACTCTTAATATCATTGTTTCCGTTATTATATAGAAATGTTCGAACGCCAGCACTAATACCTGTCAAAAGATCATGTAAATGATCGCCAATAAAAATTATATCATCCTTATTCGTTTGAAAAAATTCACTTATAACATCTAACCCCATTGGATCGGGCTTAGGCTTTTCAAGGTTATCCCTATGAAGAACCAGGCCAAAACTCAAATTAAACTTTCCAAGGATCATTTGGGTGACTTTTTTAGAGTTTCGAGTCAATAAAGCTCTCTTAAAACCCATTTCATCGCAAAAATCTAAAAACTCTATCACCCCTTCATAAAGTATGGCCCTATTTGCCCCTTCCACTTCAAAATCATCAAGTTGTTGCCATAATTTTTTTTTCTTTTCAGAGTCAGTCACATCATCCAGTGCCTCCAAAACCGAAGAATCCTCAGCAAAGCCCATTTTTTTTTTAAGTTCCTTAAAATCCAAATAAGACTCAATAAGGGTTCCATCCATATCAAAAACGATAACCTTTGGTTTTTTAAGGACTTCTGGTTTCATAAATAAACTCCCTTTACTCGATGAATCGTATTTAATTGACGCCAAAAATAATTAGGCTACAATAACTGACTATGGCACTCAACATAAAACCCCTCATGCCTCTTGACCATCCCAGGGCTCCAGAAAAAATCAAAAAAGCCATGGTCAAGAAATGCACGCCTCAAACTATTGAGGTTCAGTCATACGACTTTAACGAAAAAGCAAAGAGAAATGAAGAACAGTTTGCAAATTCAAAAAAACAGCTTAAAGAAAGAGAAGTTATTGGAAAGAACCGCTTCCTGATGCTAAAAAAACTAGATATTATATAATACTAATAAAAGCACCCCTATTAGTTTTTCTTAGAAATTTATTTTTTAAAAGATTAAAGCCTACTCTGACCTAATTTACGATCTTTTCTCTACAATCCTTCTAATTGTTTCTTTCAGCTTATCTTCTTTGAAGGGCTTAAGGAGCCAAGCCATGACAACTCCTACTTTTTTGGCCTCTAAAATAAGCTTAGGATGGCTTTCAGTAGTACACATAACTGTAGGTATTTGCTTGTATTTTTCATCCTCAGCTTGAACTTTTATAAACTCCATCCCGTTCATTTCCGGCATATTCACATCGAGTAATATAAGGTCAAACGTATCCTTTTCCTTAAGCTTTTCCAAAGCATCGTAGCCATCAACAGCTTCAACTATACTATGGTCAGCAGCGGTTAAGATGTTTCTGAGAGTTGTTCTTACTGATTCCGAGTCGTCAACAACTAAAATATTGGCCATAAAATCCTCTACCTTCTTACCAGACATTAAGTCTTCTTTAGGTCTATCATAACTCGGAAGAGAACTAATTATGGAATGACGGAAAATTATTCCAAGAAAAAGGGCCTACAAGGCCCTTTTTCCAATTTAATTCGTTACTTACCTTTTTGAAACAGGTTTCTTTGATCCCTTATACTTCTTTAACAAGTTTTCAACTTCTTTATGCCCTTCCCTTTCAGCATCAGAAAGTGGAGTTCCACCCCACCGGTCTTTTGCAGTAGGGTCCGCTGAGTGCCCCAGTAGGTATTCAACCATTTCTTTTTTGCCTTCAGAAGAAGCCAAGTGAAGCGCAGTTCTCCCATCATAATCTGCTTGATTTATATCAAACCCTCTTGCAAGAAAAGCCTGAACTTCCCTTAAAGAGCCCTTTGAAGCCGCCCATAAAATTGACTGGATATCGTCACTGTTTGCCAGATTTTGATTAACTCTCGGGTCCATTTTCTTTGAATGCCCGGCAATAAGGCTATCGAAATTGTGAAAGTTGAAATTCTCTACAAGTCTTTCACAAAAATCAATACCTCGAACAGAGTTGCCCATCGCATCAAGAGGAGGAGACCAAACACAAATTCCCATCAGGTTTGGAATAACAATAAGTAGACCACCTCCAACACCACTTTTTGCAGGCAGCCCGATAGTAAAGGCAAACTCTCCAGAAAAGTCATACATGCCACATGAAGACATAAGCGAAAGGCAGTTTTTGACTGTGTCAGGCGTAAATAGCTTATCTTGGGTAAGGGGGCAGATACCGCTATTAGCAAGAGTTGCAGATACAGTCGCCATTGATTCAGCTGTTAACTCAATTGAACAGCATTGAAAATAAAACTCTAGTGTCTCTATAAGCTTCGTTTGCTCTGGAAAAGAGTTATTTTCCCTCATAAAATAACCTAGAGCAAAGTTTCTATCGGCCGTCGCTCTTTCAGATAAATAAACTGCATTATTAAAGGTAGGTTGACTTCCACCAGCAGCCCTTTTCCACATATCTAAAACATAATCAAACCTCTCAGCTGGCTCTAGAGTTGGTTTGACCATAGAACTCGTCATAATAGCACCAGCATTGATAAACGGATTATGAGGCCTTTTTTTTGGATCTAGAGTAATTTCATTAAACCCATGTCCACTAGGTTCGCGACCAACATGAGTATGGACTTTATCTTGGCCAAACTCCTCAAGGGCCAAACAATAGTTCAACGTTTTCGAAGTTGATTGAATACTAAAATACTGATCGCACTCACCAGTTGAGAAGATCTGACCATCAATCGTACAAATAGACACGCCAAAGTTTTCTGGGGCCACTCTTTTAAGCTGTGGAATATAGTCCGCAACCTTACCACCATTATTTTTCTTAACTTCATTATATATTTTTTTTATCTCTTCAGAAAAACGATTAAACTCTGGAATAATAAGTTGGTTTTGAAAAACTTTGTCAAAAAGCAAAGATTGATCCTGGATCAACTTATCAAATTCTTTAAAAGTAAGTTCATTAACTCCGTTCAACTGACCAACTTTTTCGTAAAAACTCTTCAGGCGCGGGTCTTTTTTAGAAAGCCCGCTTTTTTTTAGAACTTCTAAAATCTCACGAAGATTGACGCGTCCTTTTCTTTCTTTATCAAGAGACCTAAAAGACTGACCCAGGCTCGCCTGTTCAGCATTCTGATCTTCCAACATAACTTCCCCTTAGTTTTATATTTTCTTATTCTGAAATTTAATGACTCAAAAACATTTTGCGCTCTTTAATTACTCAAACCTCATGCACTTAGATACTAAAAGGGGGGAGCAAGACGGCTCCCCCCTAATGTATTTGAATCTTTCTTTAAGTATTAAAGATTACAGATTGTTTTCATAAGAAGTTCAGAAACAATATAAGGATCAGAGTTAGCTCCTGGTCTCCTATCTTCAATATATCCATAACCCTTTCTTGTTGTGGCCATAGGAATTCTTATCGAAGCTCCTCTATCTGAATTACCTGAACGGAATTCATTGATACTACAAGTTTCGTGAAGACCTGTTAGCCTATCAGCAAGACCTGAACCGTAGTTTTCAATGTGAAGTTGATGCTTTTCTGCTAGGTTGTTAACAGCAGACTCAATCGCTCCCATTCCTTTGGACTTGTCTCTCATATCTCTTGTAGAGAAATTTGTATGCATTCCTGCACCATTCCAGTCTCCCTTGATGGGCTTGTTTTCGAAAGAAACTGTCACATCATATTTTTCAGAAATTCTTTGAAGTAGAAAACGGGCTAACCAAACATGGTCACTCATTGTAAGAGGATCAGCAGCTTCGCCATCAAAAGCTCTATAACCGATTTGGAACTCCCACTGACCTGGCATAACTTCAGCATTTGTACCGTAAATATTTAGACCTGCCTCTTCGCAAGCTTTAGCGTGTTCATCACATATCTCTCTACCAAAAATATTCGAAGCCCCTACACCACAGTAAAATGGTCCTTGTGGAGCAGGATAACCACCTTCAGGCCACCCCAATGGACGCCCTGATTTATTGAAAAGTGTGTATTCTTGCTCAAAGCCCACGTAAGCATCTTGCTCATTTCCACCTTTTTCCATAACTTCAACAAGTGAAGCTCTTTTATTCGTTGCATGAACTGAACCATCAGCATTGTAAACTTCACAAAGGGCTAAATAGTAACCTTCGCCTCTTAGAGGATCCTTAGCAACTCTGACAGGCTTCAATTCACAATCTGAATCATTTCCATCGGCCTGATTCGTAGAGGAACCATCAAACCCCCAATCTGGAAGATCAGAAACAGCTGGCTCACTTTCAAATGTGACTAACCTAGACTTTGAACGAAGTGCTTGAGTTGGCTCGGCACCATCTAACCAAATGTATTCTACAAATGCTCTTTTCATTTTAAAACTCCTTTCTTGCCTAAACTAAATAAAATAACGGGCAAAAATTTATACTGAAAATTAAAAGCAATGTTTCTAACACAAATAAAAAGACAATAATATTTGGGATCTAGCCGACAGCGCAAGTAGAGCTTAAGTAGGAGTTCGTACTTTTCTTTTTTCATATTGTAAGTCACCACCTACACACGATATATCAATACTAAGAAAAAAAAAATAAAAAACAGAACTTTTAAAAATAGGTAAACCCTTTTTCTGTTGGAAGTGTCAAGGAAAGATTTTTTATAAAAAGTTTATTTTAAAAAGAGGATCGAGGTTATCCCTTTTTATGAATTTTTTAAAATGTTTTCTTTTATTGCAAAAGAAACTATATCAGCATTATTTTTAAGATTGAGTTTTTCTAAAATCCTGTTTCTATAAGTGGAAATTGTCTTTGAACTTAGTTCTAGGTCATAAGCGATCTCTTTAGTTAAGCGGCCCTGGGCAAGTCCCATAAAGACCTGTCTTTCTCTCTTTGAAAGGATCGCCAACTTATTACAATCATCCTTTTTGCCAAGTTTGTCTTCAATGGCATGAAAGCCTTCAAGGCCATTCTTTTCTATAGAAGACTCATCGTGCTCACTATTAAAAAATTGTAGAAGAAGATCACCTCCAAAATACCGTCTGCCTGCAAAAACTTCCTGAAGAGCAAAAGCCATTTGATCAATTGAGCTATCTTTGACTATATAACCCGATGCTCCCAAACGAACGGCCATCTTCACATAATCTGAATTTGAAAACATTGTAATAAAAATAACAGGCATCTCGGGATAAAGAAGTCTTACCCTTTTAAAAATCTCTAAACCGCTTTCCCCAGGAAGAGATATATCCAACAGAAGCATATCGAAATTTGCTCTCTCTAGGTGATCAAAAGTCTCAACACCGTTGGAACACTCAATCAAGTCAGCATCAATCGGGGAATCATGGATCATTTCAATGATCCCCTTTCTGACAATCTGATGATCATCTGCTATTAAAATCTTCTTTTTTTTAACAAAGGTCATGCTTACCTAAATATTCATAATCACTGAGTAATCTTAATTTTAGAAGTCGTGGAACATAACTTTTACGATACCTTTTATCAATACATTTTCTAAAAAAATAAACAATATTTAATTTATAAATAACTTAATAGTTTTGGCACAAGTTCTTATAGCAAAAAAAACTAATGACTAGTAGGTCTATCTTCATCTTGTAGATCCCTTCCTACATTTACGTCATTCAAACCCTTTTTTTGAACCATGTTTAAAACGCGAATTACCCTTATCAGAAGAAGAATTCTCACTTACACGGACATCCAGGGGAGCTGCAATCGATTCGGGTGCAAAACAATAGGCGCTTTCGTAATGCTCTCCCAAATCTAAACCATGCTCCTCTTCCTTTTTTGAGACTCTGAGTCCAACAAAAAGGTCAATCAGCTTAAAAAGGGCCCATGAAACCCCAAAAGTTACTAAAGCAATAACAAATATTCCTTTTACTTGCGATAAGAGCTGCCCAGAAGAGGCTAAAGTTCCAAAAAGGCCCACAGCTAGAGTTCCCCAAATACCACATACCAAATGCACAGAAATCGCCCCAACTGGATCATTTATCCTTAATTTATTGAAAAGCTTTATAGAAAAAACTACAAAGACACCTGCTATGAAACCAATAATGAGCGCCTCAACAAAGTTCATTTGATCAGCACCTGCCGTAATTCCAACAAGACCAGCCAAAGCACCATTAAGCGTCATCCCCAAATCAGGCTTCTTTGAAATACTCCATGAAACAATCATAGAAGCTAAAAGTCCCGATGCTCCAGCAATAGCTGTTGTCATAAAAACAAGAGAAAGCTTATCAGGCGATGCAGAAAGTACGGAACCTCCATTAAACCCAAACCATCCAAACCATAGAAGAAAAACTCCTACCGTTGCCAAAGGATAATTATGGGGTACAAAGCTTTTACCTCCTTCATACCTCCCTAGGCGTGGACCTAAGCAAAGCGCTCCTGCCAGAGCTGCCCATCCCCCTACAGAATGAACAATACTCGAACCAGCAAAGTCATAAAAAGGTACTTTTAAAGTCTCTTAAAAGCCCCCTCCCCACTTCCACATGCCAATTACAGGGTAAACAAAGGCGACAAAAAGGGTTGAGAAAATTAAAAATGAAGATAATTTTATCCTCTCACAGACTGCTCCACTCACAATTGTTGCAGCAGTTGCAGCAAACATCGCCTGGAATATAAAATCTGTGTAATAGGTATAAGAAGGATTGTAGCTTGATGTAAGGCCCCCTGAACCAGGACCTATTCCAAAACCTCCGAATCCAAAAAAGCTTCCAGCAAAGTCGGCTCCTGGGTACATTAGGTTGAAACCGCAAAACGCGTAAGTTAAAAGGCCTATCGCCATGATGGCCGAATTTTTAAAAAGGATATTAACAGTATTTTTAGACTGGGTCATACCAGTTTCAAGGCAAGCAAACCCAAGGTGCATTATGAAAACCAGGCACGTAGCCAATAAAATCCAAAGGTTGTGCGTAGTAAATGACAAACTTGCAAGGTCCTTTTAAAGACCCCATGAGTTTGAAAGTGGAACTAAGGCAATAAAAACTAGGATTATTTTTTTAAATTTTGATAATTTAATTTTATCATTTATAAAGCTCACCTTGATAAATTCATTTGGAAAACAAATAATGAAATTTATTAGGGAACCTTAGTCAATACTACTACCCCACTTCCTACAGCTTTCCAAGGCCATCCGACAGACTTCCTATATAATGTAGACCTTAAAAACCTAATGGACTCCGTTGTTCATGAATTGCTGAAAAATCTTTAAATCTGATGTAGGATATTTGCATACTGAGTTCTGACAAACATAAACTGTTGTTTTTCCATCTATCATTTTCTTATTAACAACAGGTTCAGGGATAAAGTGATTAGATTTTTCTTTATCTGATTCTTTAAAATAAAGAACATTATTTGGTGAAAAGTTTTCCTTAAAATAAGAAAGAAACTGCTTTGTTAGACTATTGTTCCTCTTTCCAACAATGACAATCTCCTTTGATTTATCTAAAAAATAATTTGAAGCCAGTAAACCTTGAGAGAAGCCTAAAGGATAGGTCGATGCGCTTTTAGATACCGCCTTTAAAATGCTTTTCGCCTTTTTTAAAAAACCTTCATCATAAGTAAAGCCATAAATTTTCAAAAGGTTAAGAGCACTGACAGAATTTGAGTTAGGCCTGGCATTATCTGCTAATTCGAAAACCTGAAAAGGAAAATCCTCTTTAACAGTAGAAAAATAATAAACGCCAAGATTTTTGGACCACAAAAGTTTGTCCTGATCAATTTGCAAATCAATGGCCCACTTTAAAATTTTTGAATCTAGATCAACTTCATAGAGGTGAAGAAGTCCATCAATTAGGTAAGCATAATCGTCTAAAATTCCAAAATTTTTCTTCTTTTCATTTGTATAGCGCCTATAAAGTTTTCCTTCATCATAAAGGTGCTCCTTTATAAATAGAGCCGCTTTTTTGGATATTTCTAGAAACTTTGGCTCTTCTAATATCTCTGCTCCTCTCGCTAAAGCACCAATCATTAATCCATTCCAAGCCGTTAGAAACTTTTTGTCCTTTAAAGGCTTAACTCTTGTATTTCTTTTTTTAAAGATTTTGCCTCTGATGTAATTAAGTTTTGGTTCAAAACGATCCAAAGAAGTTTTATTTGAAAATAGCATGTTAAGATGGTTTGTTTTATTTTCAAAATTACCATTTGTGGTCGTCATAAAGAAATTTTGAAAATATCTAAATTCTTCAGGGTTGAGAATTTCTTCTAATTCGCTTTTTTTCCAAACATAGAACTTTCCCTCCTCTCCTTCTGAATCTGCATCCTCAGATGAAAAGAAAGGTCCTTCTTTAGAAGTCATATCCCTTGAAATATATTCCAGGACCTCTCTTGCTATTTCAGCATAAACAGGTTTTTTGAAAAGTTGAAATGCTTCGAGATAAGTGAGAGAAAGAAGGGCATTGTCATAAAGCATCTTTTCAAAGTGGGGTATCAACCATTTTTTATCGGTTGAATACCTCGCAAAACCACCCCCTATATGATCATAAATCCCGCCCCGGAACATTCCCAACAAAGTTTTCTCGATCATAACCTTTAAATTTTCTTTCTTTTTAGGGTTGGAAAGCCTCTTATAAAGCCTCATGAGAAGCCTTAGTCTCATCGGTGAAGGAAATTTAGGTGCCGGACCAAAACCACCATATAATTTATCAAATGTTTTTTCGGCAACAACACAGGCCCTTTGAAGAATTTTTTCATCAACTGGAATTCTTCCAAGCTCTTTTTTACTTAAAGAGTCTAAATAAGTTCCAATTTCCTTTCCGGCTTTTTTGAACTCATCCCCACCTTTGGCCCACCGATCTTGAAAACCCTTAAGAATTTTAACGAGCTGGTCTTTTGGGAGATAAGTCGCTCCCCAAATAGGCTCTAAGTTGGGTGTCAAAAACATAGTTAACGGCCAACCCCCTCTTTTTCCAAGAAGGTGAAGCGCATTCATGTATCTTTTATCAACTTCAGGCCTTTCTTCCCTATCTACTTTAACGGCAACAAAAGATTTATTTAAAATATCTGCAACCTCAAGCGTTTCAAAGCTTTCTTTCTCCATTACATGGCACCAATGGCAAGTAGAGTAGCCTATTGAGAGAAAAATAAGCTTGTTATTTTTTTTTGCATACTCAAGGGAGTCTTTACTCCATGGTTGCCACCAAATTGGATTTTGGCCATGTTGAAGTAAGTAAGGACTTCTTTGAGAGACAAGGCGATTCGTTTGATAGTTAGGCTGACAAGACCACAAGAGGCTACTTAGGATGAAGATCCAAATCACTCTGTTATCTAATTTCAATTTTAAAATCCTTCGCCGGTCACTTTTTTAAGGACCATCATTAGCTCACTAATTATGATCGGTTTATCAGCAAAGTAGACTTTTTGAAACGTTTCACTCAATTTTTTGGCTTCAGTCATCTCTTTCGTCACAAATAGAACCGGTACTTCTCGGTTGGGACAGTTTTCATTCCTAACTTCTTTAAGAAACTCTGAGCCTTTCATGACAGGCATTTCGAAATCTGTAACAATAACACTAAAGAGGGAGGTTTTTAAAAGACTAACTCCTTTATAGTGACTCTCTGGAAGGACAACTTCAAAAATGTCACTTTCAGAGAATATATTTGCAACAACTCCACCAGTTCCATCTTCATCATCAAACGCGAGGATTTTTCTTTTCATCTAGAAATTATAGGTCTATCCAAAAGCCTTTTCAAGTTGGGGTAACTTTTCTTTTGTACAATCAAGAAGTAAAAAGCTCTAAGAAAAAAGATTCAAAAAAAGGGTTGATCACTTGAAACCATGGACTGTAAATCTTCTAAAAAAGAATTGTGAAAACGCCAAAAAAGACTATTTTCCTCTAGAGGTGATACACCTTCTACTTGATCATGATGGGAACTTGTTTCTTTAACAAGCGATTCAAGGTAAGTGTAGGTTTTTCCTGGAAGACCGCAAGGGTTAACCAAACTCAATGCCTCAACGACTTTAGGGTCACAATTAATATTAAGGGCCATACCATGATAGGTAACAAAGCGGGTGACAGCAATTCCTATAGAGGCCAATTTTTGGTTTTCATACCAAAGCCCTAAAAGCTCTTTTTCGTGAGATAAATTTTGGATCCCAAAAACTTTTTCAATGGACTGTTTTGACTTTTCCAAAACCCAATTCATAATCTTATAAACATCCGTTTTTGCACTCATAAGATTAACAATAGGATAAAATACCCATTGGCCTGGGTAGTGAAATGTTAGTCCTCCTCCCCTTTTTATTTCATAAAGAGGAAAAGGCAACCTTCTTTTTAAATGAGGGTCAAAATCTATAAGCTCCAAATCTTTAGGAATCTTGTGCTTTTGAAGTCCTCTACCCAGAGTAAAACAGTGAGGATGAGTGCAAAAAATAAAAATAATAATACTTTTATTCTCTTTAACAAATTGAGTTGCTTTCCATTGGAAATCATGGGCCTTTTGATAATCCCAACCCCACTTTTGGATGATCCAAACTTTTTCTGAAAGAAAGGAGAAATCCTCTTGTGAAAGGTCAAACCGACTGAGAACTTTATCTTCCAAAAAACCTGAAAATGCCTGTGGTCTAGAGTTATTTTGAGGAGTTATCACACTGAAATACCTTGATCATTTAAAAACTTCAAATAGTCTGCAGCTTTATAAGAACTCCTTACTAGAGGCCCTGAGGCAACGAATTTAAAGCCCTTTTGATAAGCAATCCTTTTAAGCTCTTCAAATTCTTCTGGTTTATAATACCGCTCAACCTTCAAATGACGTTGAGTAGGCCTTAAGTATTGTCCAAACGTAATGATATCGACTTTAGCTTTTCTTATGTCATCCATAGCTTCAAGAAGCTCATCCCAAGTTTCCCCCAGCCCTACCATTAAAGATGTCTTGGTTGTTATGTGAGGGTAATGACTTTTATAAAATGCTAGGCAATCTAGAGATTTCTCATACCCTGCCCTTCTATCACGAACTGGGTAGGTAAGCCTTTTCACAGTTTCGACGTTTTGAGCGATCACAAAGGGCTCACTCTTGGCAAGTGTATGCATATGATCTGGTTCACCATCAAAGTCGGGAATCAACACTTCAACTTTTGTCCTTGGGCTATCTTTGCGAATTCTTTCCACAACCTTAGCAAAATGTGAAGCACCAAAATCATCGAGGTCATCTCTATCCACGCTCGTTACAACCATGTAATTAAGCCCCATAATTTTTGCCATTTCTGCAGTTTTCTTAGGCTCTTCCAAATCCAGCCATTTTTTGGGGTTTCCTGTCTTCACATTACAAAACTTACATGCCCTGGTACAAGTACCTCCCAGGATCATAACAGTAGCTGTTTTTGCAGCCCAGCACTCAGATAGGTTAGGGCATGCCGCTTCTTCACAAACGGTATAGAGACCTTTTTCTCTTAGGCTAGACTTAATCTCAGTGTAATTATCACCCTTTGGAAGGGGAACCTTAAGCCAGGGTGGCTTTCTTTCAAGCTTTGTCATTCATGGACCCACTTTTAAATCTATCTTAATTATAGACCACTTTAGGCGAACTTTTACTTCATATACTTAGGTTTCGTCAAAAACTAGGTGGAAAAAGACGTGAATTTGCTACGCAGCAACAGGGGTTGATTGAAAGAGCTCCCACCTTTCCTGGGCCTTATAAATGGCCTTAATAAGGTGATCTTTTATTTGATCTTTTTCTAAAAAGGCATCATACCTTGGAGCGCTTTCCCATATCATTTCATCTCTCTTTCTACCGCTAATGAGAAGCACTGGATACCGCCCGTTAATAAACTCACAAAAATCAAGACCTCCCATCCTGGGCATAAAAACATCCACAATCAGGAGGTCAAAACCCCCTTTAGTTGACAATAGCTTCTTAGCGTCAATACCATCAGCAGCTCTTAGGAGTTGAATACCTTCCTTTTTTAGAAGGAAGGAGAGCATTTGAAAAACCTGATCATCATCATCAACAAGCAAGACGTTTTTCATAATTTCTAATCCTCCCTATTTTTAAAATAACAATCACGTTTATAAAATTATAGGTCGGTCCAATAACTCTTATAACCTCAAGATATGCTTAAGATTAAAGTTAATTGAAAATATCAAAAATAAACTTATAAATTCTTGTAAATAAACCCTTGAACCCCAAAAAAATAAAATTTGTTCAACCAAAAATCATTCCATGAAAAAGCGAAAAAAAGCCTGCATTAGCTATTTAAGATCTTTTCTGGCCAAAATAGTTGCAAAGTGTTTGATCCATTTTTTTTTATTTAACCTTTTTTTTTTGGACCGATAAACAAAATATGAAGGATGAGAAAGGCAGTGATTTTTATAAAAAACAAACTCTATTGAGTAGCAAACTTATAGCCTCAGGGCTTCTTTTGCATCTAAGCCCAGCTGCCGCTTCTGAAGTTTTTTACCAAGTTAAAAAGGGAGATAGCCTCTCCAAAATAGCCAAAAAGGTTCCCTTTTCATATGGAAAACTAGACTCAAAAGAAAAATTTAATCTACTTTTGAGGGTCAACCCTCAAATTAGAGATATAAACCTCATTTATCCAAAACAAAAGATTAACTTACCTGTAAAAAGTGAAATTGAAGAATTCTACTCAAGAAAAAAAAGCATAAAGATTGTTAATAAACTAAGTAATCAAGATTCAAATTTCGAGATAGAAAATGAACGTAAGTATATTGTAAAAAGGGGAGATACTCTTTCTGAAATTGCCCAAAGCCTAATTGGAGACCCCGTTTTCAAAAAAAATAGTGGATCTTTAAAGTTTCTCCTCAGTTATAATCCGCACATATCAAACCCCGACAAAATCAAAGTAGGCATGAACATTCAACTTCCTCCAAGGGAAGAAATATCAAACTATTTTACATCAATAAACTTGGGTCCCTCATCAAACAAAAAGGCGCCTCGTAAAAAAAGAATTCCCACATCAATTTCTCATAATAATACGTCAAACCATTTAGACCTCTGCTCAATAAGCGCAAAGAATAGCTTTTCGAACTTGAATTTCGAGAGGGACTTTCCGTTCGCAGAATGGAAAAATGACCTCGAAAAGGATGAGGATGGGAAGCTTTTATTTCATGAAGGCTGCATATAAAGTCATCGAATATTTTTCACTTCACTCTTTAGACATCGCTGCGTCCTGGCCCTATAATAAGTGATGAACTTTTGAGGAGGGCATGAGTTGAAATTTACAGTCGGAAACTTTATAGATAATCAAATGATCCTCCCTGAAAATGGAAAGAAAGCTCCCATATACAATCCAGGAACTGGAAAAATCACAGGAGAAGTCATTCTTTCAAATACAGAAGAAACAAAAAGGGCCATCAGCTCAGCTTCAAAAGCCTTCAAAGAATGGTCTGAAACCCCTCCTCTTAAAAGAGCAAGAGTTTTGTTCAAATTCAAAGAACTTCTCGATCAATACAAGGAAAGACTAGGAACTTTCATAACCAATGAGCACGGTAAAGTTTTAAGTGATGCTGCTGGTGAGATGCAAAGAGGTATTGAGGTGGTTGAATTTGCTTGCGGTATTCCCCATCTCCAAAAAGGAGAACACTCAAGTAATGTTGGTAGTGGCGTAGATAGTTTTTCACTTATGAAGCCAGTAGGAATATGCGCTGGTATTACTCCTTTTAATTTTCCTGCAATGGTCCCGTTATGGATGTTTCCTATAGCACTTGCGTGCGGTAATACTTTTATTCTAAAGCCATCAGAAAAAGACCCTTCAGTATCCATGGAAATGGCCTACCTCCTTAAAGAAGCCGGCCTTCCGGAGGGTGTTTTTAATATCGTCAATGGAGGGAAGGAAGCCGTAGACACACTTTTATCGGATCCGAGAGTCAAAGCCGTCAGCTTTGTTGGTTCAACACCCATAGCCCAATACATTTACGAGAAGGCAAGTCAAAATGGAAAAAGAGTTCAAGCTCTGGGAGGGGCCAAGAACCACATGGTGATTATGCCGGATGCTGATGTTGAACAAGCTGTATCAAGCCTTATGGGAGCAGCTTATGGGTCTGCAGGAGAACGTTGCATGGCCATTAGTGCAGCTATAAGTGTCGGTCCTGTCGGAGATATAATTATTGAACAGCTAAAAGAAAAAGTTGAGTCTCTTAAAATAGGCCCAGGATTTAACAAAGACCTTTCTCCAGATATGGGCCCTCTCATAACAAGAGAGCATAAGGAGAAAGTTGAAAGTTATATAGAAATTGGGGTTTCGGAAGGAGCTACCCTAGTCACTGATGGAAGAAAATTAGTTCCCAAAGGTCATGAAGAAGGCTTTTTTCTTGGTGGAAGTCTTTTTGACCATGTCAAAGCGGGAATGAGAATACACCAGGAAGAAATTTTTGGACCAGTACTTGTTCATTTAAGGGCCTCTAGCTACGAAGAAGCCGTATCAATTATAAATAATCATGAATACGGTAATGGTACTGCTATTTTTACAAGAGATGGTGACACTGCAAGAAGGTTTACGGAGGATATCCAAGTAGGAATGATTGGAATTAATGTTCCAATCCCAGTACCTATGGCCTTTCATTCTTTTGGTGGATGGAAACGCTCTCTTTTTGGACCCCTTCATATCCATGGTGTAGATGGTGTAAGATTTTATACCCAAATGAAAACCATTACATCGAGGTGGCCATCAAGCCAGACAATAAATCCAAACTTTAATATGCCTACCATGAAATAATTACGGAAATCCTAATCTAATGAAAAAGAAGGCGAATTTACTTATTAATGAGACCTCTCCCTATCTCCTAAAACATGCCTATAACCCGATTAAATGGCATCCATGGAGTCAATCCGCACTAGAAAAAGCAAAGAAAAAAAACCTTCCCATTTTTCTTTCTATAGGCTACCACGCTTGCCACTGGTGTCATGTTATGGGAAATGAATGTTTTAACGACGAGGAAATAGCAGTTGAGTTAAATAAAGCGTTTGTACCTATCAAGGTGGATAGAGAGGAAAGACCAGATATCGACGACATCTACATGGCATCTCTTGAGGCCATAACAGGTCAGATTGGATGGCCAATGAACCTTTTCCTTACACCAGAAGGATATCCTTTTTTTGCAGGAACAAACTTTCCAAAGTACGATTCACCTCAAAGGCCGGGCTTTTTAACAGTTGTAAAAAGCATAGCCAAAGCATGGGAAACAAATCAAAAAAGTTTAATTATTCAAGGTGAAAATATTATTAGTCAAATTAAAGAGTTATTAAGGGAAAAGCAACCTGTGGTTCCTTTTCCCTTTGAATTTCTCGACTGGTCTTTAGAAGCCCTTGATCAAAACCTAGATTCAAAAGAAGGAGGGTTTGGAACAGCTCCAAAGTTTCCCGAAACGCTTAAACTTGACCTATACATCGAATACCTCAATCAAAACCCTTACCAAAGGAAAATAAAAAGAATTAATAACCACCTAGAAACTTCCCTTACAAAAATGGCTCAGGGAGGTATTTATGATCAGCTTGCTGGTGGGTTCCACCGGTACTCAACTGATGAAATATGGATGGTTCCCCACTTTGAAAAAATGCTTTATGACAATGCACTTTTGGCAAGGAGCTTTTTTGAAGCATCTCAATTAAAAAATAAAGACTTTTATGAAAAGATTGGTAAAGAAGTCTGTGACTTTGTTCTATTAGAAATGACCCATGAAAATGGTGGTTTTTTCTCATCAATATCTGCAGATAGTGAAGGCATTGAAGGAAAGTACTTTTTATGGGATCAAAACGAAGTTTTACAAACCCTAGGTGAAAAAGATGGGGAAACTTTTTGCCAAATTTTTGACATAATAGATCCTTTAATCAACTGGAAACAACTTTCTTTTAAAAATGGTTCCCCTCCTCACGATTGGTTTTATGGAAAAATACTTCATCTAAAAAAAGATCTTAAAAAGTCTCTTTTGGAAATAAAAAAGACAAAAGAAGATTTTGAAGACTGGAAAAGTAAACTCCTCGAAAGGAGGTTAAAGAGAGCTCCTCCTTCTAAGGATGAAAAGATCATCACTTCTTGGAATTCCCTAATGTGTGAAGCTATGGTTAAGGCCTACCAAATTACAGGAATAACTAAATATTTAAAGGCTGCTCAAAAGAATAATTCATTTATTTGGACTAACCTCCAGACAAATGGCAGAATGAAAACATCCTGGAAAGATGGTAAAACAAAAAATGATGGTAATCTTGAAGATTACTCTTTCTATGCAAAGGCTTGCCTGGAATTATATAAGGTTACTTCTGACCGTCTTTACTTAGAAAGAGCAGTTATCACCGTTGAAAATGTCTTAAAATTTTTTAAAGACCCGGAAAGTAATATATTTTTCCTTACACCAGTAGATGGAGAAAGCCTTATTTTCAGACCCAAAAGTATTGCCGACAACTCGATTCCAAGTGGCAACTCAATTCTCGCAGGTGTTTTAGTAAGGTTGGGACATCTAATTAAACAAAATCATTTTTTGGTCAAGGCTAAGAGCATTTTCAATGAACTTTCTTACAAGTCCAAAGAATCTCCGCACTTGTTCTCATCTTTAATTAGAGAGCATATTCTTTTTGAAAGTGGACCTAAAGAAGTTATTCTTATGAATGGAAATGAAAGCTTAAAAAGGTTTATTTTGAAAGGGTTAAAACCACAAGAATATTTTTTGACAGAAAAGAATGAAAATATTCCTTCTCTTAAGGGAAAGCCCAAAAACAGAAATAGAAAGTCCAATTCGCCCCTTCTTTATGAATGCACTGATGGAGTCTGTTTGAGTCCGAAAAGGGGAGAGAAAGAAATTAGAGAATTTTGGGAGAGAACCAGGCTTTCTGATTCCAAATAAATTTGAGGAAAAAGTAAAATGGGAAAATTTACATCAACCATTTGGAAAAATTTCTTCTTTTACCTCGGTACAAAAAAGATAAGGTTTAACCTTAAAAAAAGAGACTTGCCCAAAAACGGCATTAATATTCTTTTGGCAAACCCAAAAAACTCAGTTGAGGAAAAACTTATTGAGTCCGCACTATACCACTCTGGAATTCCAATACAATTTTCTAACAAAAAGGTTCTTGGAATTACTAGGCCAGGAGATCTTACAATTTCAGACCTTAAAACAGGTAATTTCCTCCTTCATATAAGAGATTATAAACACAATGAGTCTGACCATCTACAAGCACTTGAGGATATTTATAATCACGCAGGAAAAGTAAATTCTCCCTTGACCCTAACTCCCATTTTCTTATGGTGGCATCCTCGAAGAGTTCTAGAATACATAACAATAAAAGTAATTAACCTTACTCAGAGTATTTCCTTTGTTCGAATTCTTGGAGAATCATTCCGCAAGAAAAATCTTGTTATTAAGATATTGGAAACCTTAACTCTTGATGAAAAACTTATCTCTGAGTTTAATAAAGAAGAGCTAACGGTCTACAGTCAAGACTGGATAGACCAATTCTTTGCTCGGCAATCGAGAGAAAAAAAATTAATTTTTGGTGAAAGATCAAAAAGTCCTGAATTCGTTTTGGATTGGATTTTAAAACTCCCTGAACTTAAGGACCTATTTAAAAACTTAAACTCATCCCAAGCAAAGAAGATCAAAAAAGATATGGCCAAAATAGTTTCTGAAATAGATGGCCGCCCGCAACCCTTCATGATTCGGATATTTGTTACAATTCTGGAAAAAGTTCTAAGAATTCTTTTTTCTGATTTCACAATTTCCAAAGATGATCTTTCAAAAATAAGTGAACTTTCCAAAAAAAACACGCTCATTTTTGTACCAAATCATCAAAGTAACTTTGATTTTCCCACTATATTCTACCTACTCTATAAAAACCACCTAGCTACCCCTTTCATTGCAGCAGGAATAAATATGAATTTTTGGCCATTAGGGCCTATATTAAGACGCTGCGGAGCTTTTTTTCTGAGGCGAAAGTTTAGCGACGATGATCTCTACCTTCTTATATTCAAAAACTATATTAACTTTTTAGTGACTCATAAATTTAATATAGAGTTTTACTTTGAAGGTGGAAGAAGTAGAACCGGTAAACTCCTACCTCCCCGCTTTGGAATGCTTTCATGGATACTAGAATCGTCTCTTTACAAAGGTAAGTATCCCGTCGTTTTTCTTCCTCTTTGCATACAATATGAACAGGTTATGGAAGGTGCCCAGTATGTCAGGGAACTTAAAGGTGAAAAAAAAGAAAAAGAAAGTTTTTTCACATTTTTAAAAGCGGCGCGGGTTTTAAGGAGGAGGTTTGGAAAAGTCTCAGTCAGTCTTGGAGGTGAAATTCACCTCGACCAACATACTGAAAACCTTCTAGATAGAGAAAGTCTTACTAAACCAAAAAAAAGGGAAATACTTCAAAAACTAGCGTTTGAAATAGGACACGAAATAAATAAAGTGAGAGGAGTTAATATGGTTTCTCTCATTAGTTTATGCCTTCTCGATTGTCCTGAAGGGGAGCTTTCTCAAGACGAGTTGGCGGAATATATTAAGAATGAACTAGATTATTTAGAGCATATCCATGCACCCTTTGAAAAAAAGTTAATAACTCATTTCGAACTCGTTCTCTTAGACTCAATTTATGAATTAACTAAGCTTAAAGTAATTCAGAGAAATTCAAAAAATAATAAGCTATTTGTCCCTTTTGAAAAAAGAGGAATCGCTACCTACTATAAAAACACAATCCTCCATTTCTTTTGTGTTGATGAAATACTGGAGTTAGGAAAGAGTGGTTATCAAAATGCCCTTAACCTTTTTAACCTCCTCAAATATGACTTTTACTTTCACAAAAAAGTGAAAAAGGAAATTACGGGAGAATTAAGTCAAAAAGTAAAAGAAAGGAAATTGAAAGGAAGATCTGTCTTTTATATTCTAGAGACTTATTACCATGGTCTTTCCATTTTAAATAAAACCGAGTCTCACAATTTACCAAAAGAGGATAAAGGCTTTCCTTCATTTTTTAAAAAAGAGTTTAATAAAATAGAGTCGGAAGATCTAATTACCTTGCCCGAATCACTATTTATGACTGCCTTTGAGGGGTTAACAGAAATCGGTAAAGGGTATCGGGATAAAAGTTATACTCATGAACAAATAACTTCTACACTCGACACTCTTCAACCTATAAAAGACAATTACTCTTTCAAAAGAATTGACGGATAGTCGGTACAAATATAGTCAAACCCCATTTTTTGAAAGGTATTTTTTTCAGAGACAGAGTTTGCATTCCACAAGGTAAGTTCAACTCCAGCTTGATGGCATTCTTTGGCCAGGTCAGTATCAACAGTTTCATTTGAAATACTTAGTCCATCTGCCTGACAAGCTTTCACAATTTCGACAGGATTCAAAGGGCGCCCATAGATAAGACAATGTGTCTTAATCTTGGAGTTTAGCTCTTTTATTTTCTTAAGGGGAAGATGGTGAAAGCACTTCACAATAGACCGAGATTCCATTTCAGTTTTATTTAATGCATTTATAACTTTTTGCTCACAACCTGGAACTTTTATTTCAACAAAAATAACTGTTCCTTGAAAACTCTTTACAAGATTAAGGACTTCTTCAAGGGAAGGTATTTTTTCCCCCTTGCCAGCATCAAGTTTCCTAAGATCCTCAAATTTTTTTTCTTTAACGAATCCCTTCTCTTTTGTTGTCCTCATCAAGGTCGAATCATGAATTACAACAAGTTCACCATCTAAGGAGAGGTGGATATCAATTTCTACACCATCACAGCCTTTTTTTAATGCCCACTCAATCGAACCTAAAGTATTCTCAGGGTACTCACCCATTGCACCCCGGTGACCTATAATTTTGGATTTAAAAGCCTCATTCATTGGCATAAAAGATTTCCTTTTTTTAGGTAAAAATGCCTTAATTTTTTTAAAAACTCTAAGAACTTACATTAGATTATTAGTGCATTTTCAATAAAGTAAAATAATAATAAAAAATAAAGTATTGATAAAGGTTCAATTAAGGATAAAAATAAATGAAAAATTTTTTAGCTCTATTCCTGGTTTTAAATGCATCTCTGGCATGGCCTTCCTGCTGGGAAAATAAGGAACATATCGGAGAGCGGCAACTCTTTTTCAAAACTTTTCTTGAGAAGCCCAAAGAGGAACTTTTTTTCTGGCTTGTTGACACTTCAAAGTTAAAAAATTGGCTAGGGCCATTTTCCAATTACAAATCCTCTAAAGAGCCTAAAAGTCCCTTTGGAATAGGCCACGTTAGGCGCGTTAGTGCCCCTATTTTAAGTTTTAAAATTATCGATGAAGAAATAACCAAATACAGGCCCTATAAGCATATTCAATATAAAGGTTCTCCCTCTCCTTTGATGAAAGATCATATCGGAGATATGTGCCTCAAAACAGTTTCACAATCAAAAACAATGCTTGAATGGCGAATCAGTTTCAATAGTAATTTTTTGACGGCCAAGTTCATTCAATTTTATATTAGATTTAGCCTTTGGCGGCTTCATCAGAGTCTACCAAAGAACACAACACAAAATTAAAAACATACAATAGCTTAAAAAAGGATATCCTTGTGGCGCGAAGAGTTTTTGTTTTTTGCATGTTAGGCCTCGTAAAAACTATAGGCCATCTCTTTTTTTCATTCGATAAGAAAACAACTGATGGGCAAGAAACTGACTGGAATTCTGTCAAAGTCATTGCCTGGATTAATCACACCTCTCTTTTTGACCTTTTTCTTATTTGTGTTTTTCCCTATAAATTTCTTTGGCTGGCATCAAAAGATTGTATGACTCCTATCGCTGAAAAAACCGTGAAAAGGCCTATTCTTGGACTTCTTTTTAGAAACCTAACTTCCAAAAAAACCTTTGTAAGCCAAAAGAGGGATGATTCTTGGAGCCAGTTTTTAGGGTCCATTGATAATTCTAGTATTGTTGCCCTTTTTCCCGAAGGACGGATGAAAAGAAAAAATGGTTTGGATAAGCAAGGCCGGAAACTCTCCATTAGAGGGGGGATTGCGGATATCCTTCAAAAAAAGAGCGAGGGAAAAATGCTCATTATCTATAGCGGGGGTATGCACCATATTCAGGCACCAGGCGAAAAATGGCCAAAACTTTTCCAAACAATTCATGTAAGGCTCGAATCAATTGATATTTTCGAATATAAGAACTCACTTAAGCTTAAAAAGCCGTTTGGGCCAAACGGCGATTTAATCGAAGCAAAAAGTTCAATGATTTCAAAGGACCTCGACACTGAATCTCTTAAAGCTGAATTCTTCAAAACTGAAGTCATTAAAGATCTAACAGAAAGACGCTCTAAAAACTTGTCTCTCATGGAAGCCAGCTTCTAATTTCCATACCACGAAATGCTTTTGCGTCGTATAATGAGGTTAGACACGTAAACGACTCAAAAGATAAACCCAAAAAAAGAACACCAATCCTTTTCTTTCCGTTCGTGCCTTGGTTATAGTAGTTGCCAATAAAAACTTACAAAGGAGTCCTCCTTATGATCTTTCAAGGAAAGGCCATCCAATGCCAAGCTTCCGAGGACGGCATCGCGCTTTTAACTTTTGACCTTATTGGGGAAAGCACGAACGTCTTTAATAAACTAACACTTGATGAATTGGGACAATGCTTAGAGTCTATAAAAAAGACCGATGGAATTAAAGGTCTTCTTTTAAAAAGCCAAAAAGAACATTTTATTCTTGGCGCAGACATTTTTGAATTCCTTGGCCATATGAAAATGAGCGATGAGCAAATGGCTTCATGGCTTACAAACACAAATAAAGTCTTTAACGGTTTTGAAGACCTTCCCTACCCAACTGTAACGGCCATCAATGGCTTCGCTTTTGGGGGTGGATTTGAAATTTGCCTAACAACGGACTACAGGGTTGGGACTCCCAAAACTAAAGTTGGCCTTTTAGAAACCAAACTAGGAATCATCCCTGGTTGGGGCGGTACGGTGAGGCTTCCTCGCCTAACTGGAGCAGACCAGGCCATAGAATGGATAACTTCTGGAAAACAATGGAGACCAGAAGACGCTCTTAAAGTTGGCGCATTAGATGCTGTCGTTGAACCAGATTATTTAGAAAATGCTGCCAGAGATATTCTAAAAAGGGCCATCGACGGCAAGCTTGACTGGAAAAAAAGGGCCGAGCTTAAGAAAGCTCCTTTGGGGCTTAATGAAGTCGAGTCTATGATGACTTTTGAAACGGCTAAAGGATTCGTTGCTCAGATGGCCGGGCCTCACTACCCTGCTCCTGTCACTGCTATTGGGGTTATGCAAAAAGCTGCTGGTCTTTTAAGAGATGAGGCCCTAGCAATTGAAACGAAGGCTTTTGTTGGTCTTATTAAGAGTCCTGCAGCTGAAGGTCTAGTCACTGTTTTTTTGGGAGACCAATATCTTAAAAAAACAAGTAAGAAAATCACAAAAGAAGCTAAGCCAACAAACAAAGCAGCTGTGCTCGGTGCTGGGATCATGGGTGGCGGGATTGCCTACCAAAGTTCCTCAAAAGGAACTCCTATCATCATGAAGGATATCAATGACAAGGCACTTGACCTCGGTTTAAATGAGGCTTCAGGACTTCTTCAAAAGCAGCTAAAGAGAAAAAAAGTTGATTCTAAAAAAATGGGTCAAATCTTAAATCAGATCTCTCCTACTTTAAGCTATGGAGATTTTAAAGAGGTTGACCTCGTGGTTGAAGCTGTTGTTGAAAACCCTAAGATAAAAGCAAGCGTTCTCGCTGAAACAGAAGACTCTATTGACTCAGGCGCGGTTCTTGCGAGTAACACATCGACTATTTCAATCACTCAATTAGCAAGTAACTTAAAAAGGCCTGAGCAGTTTTGTGGGATGCACTTTTTTAATCCTGTTCATAGAATGCCCCTAGTTGAAGTCATTAGAGGTGAAAAAACATCGGATGAAACAGTTTCAAGAACGGTGGCCTACGCGCTTAAGATGGGAAAAACACCAATCGTCGTTAACGATTGCCCAGGCTTTCTCGTCAATAGAATCCTCTTTCCTTACTTCAATGGATTTATCCGTCTTGTAAGGGATGGAGTTGATTTTAAAAGAATTGATAAAGTTATGGAAAAATTTGGTTGGCCGATGGGACCTGCCTACCTACTTGACGTCGTGGGTCTCGATACAGGTGTCCACGGTGGAAAAATTATGGCCGAAGGCTTTCCAGACCGCATGGGAGGTGATGGAGAAGAAACCATTGTTGAAATCATGGTCAAAAATAAGAGACTAGGCCAAAAAAATGGCGTTGGGTTTTATGAATACAAAAAAGATAAAAAAGGAAAACTTAAAAAGACATTAAACGGCAATGTCTACGAAATCCTAAAGACTCATTACAAGCAAGAGATCGAAATAAGTGATGATGAAATTGTCGAAAGAATGATGATCCCTATGATTTTTGAAAGTGCAAGGTGCCTTGACGATAAAATTGTCAAAACAGCTTCTGAAGTTGATATGGGTCTTATTTTGGGACTGGGCTTTCCTCCTTTTAGGGCAGGAGCTTTAAAATACGCAGACAAAATGGGTCTGGACAACCTTCAAAAGCTTGCCAAAAAATACGAAGCCTTAGGTAAAGCTTACGAGTTGCCACAGTTAATAGAACAAATGATCAAAGAAAATAAACTTTTCTATCCATTAGTGTAAGGGGAGGGAGAAATGAGAGAAGCAGTCATAATTGACGCCGTTAGAACGCCCATGGGGCGGTCCAAGGGAGGATCCTTTCGCTTCACAAGAGCGGAAAATATGAGCGCCCATTTAATGAGGGCAATCCTTGAAAGAAACCCAAAAGTAGACCCAGGTGAGATTGAAGATATCATTTGGGGCTGTGTTCAACAGACGTTAGAACAAGGTTTTAACATCGCTCGAAATGCAGCTCTTTTAGTGAATGAAATCCCCAAGACGGTATCGGCCCACACTGTAAACCGCCTTTGTGGTTCATCCATGACGGCCGTACACAATGCGGTTTTAGGTGTTTTAGCTGGCCAGGGAGACGTCTACCTTTGCGGTGGAGTTGAACACATGGGTCATGTTGCCATGGACCACGGGTTTGATTACAACCCTGAAACATCTAAAAACAATGCTAAGGCTTCAGGCTCAATGGGGCTGACAGCCGAACTTCTGGCGATTAGAAACCAAATTTCAAGAGAAGACCAAGACCTCTTTGCCTATGGCTCCCACCAAAAGGCCCAGGCAGCAACTGCCGAAGGTCGGTTTAAAGATGAAATTGTTCCTCTAGAAGGCCATGATGACAAAGGTGTTCCTTACCTCGTCGAAAATGATGAAGTTATTAGAGGTGAAGGAAAACTTGAAGACTATGCCAAACTGAGGCCTGTCTTCAACCCTAAAGGTGGGACTGTTACTGCCGGAAACTCATCGGCCATTAGTGATGGAGCGAGTGCTGTCCTAGTTATGAGTGCAGAGAGAGCTAAATCTCTAGGAATTACTCCTATGGCAAAGATCAGGTCTATTTCTTCAGCAGGCTGCGATCCTTCTATTATGGGAATCGGTCCAGTTCCAGCTGTGAAAAAAGCACTTAAGAAAGGAAACCTTGAGCTAGGTGATATAAAGCTTTTTGAACTTAACGAAGCCTTTGCTGCTCAATCTCTTTCTGTTTTAAAAATGATGGGTCTTTTGGACATAAAGGACGAAAAGGTCAATAAAAATGGAGGTGCTATTGCACTAGGACATCCACTTGGATGCTCAGGCTCAAGAATCCTTGGGACTCTCCTTCACCAAATGAAAAGAGATCACGCTGATCTTGGTGTTGCAACCATGTGCATTGGTCTAGGTCAAGGTGTTGCAACAGTCCTAGAAAGAGTCTAGCACACGATTTAAAAAACGCTTAAAACTATTGGGACCTTTAAGGTAAGGCAGGTCTCAATAGTTTTTTCTGTCTAAAGTCGATTAATTACGGTATGAAAAAGCCGTAACTCGAAATTCGATGACGCTAACTACCTTATGCGTTATGATAAAGTTAGCCGTTTTTTAAAACTGTTTTTCACTTAACTTAACTAGGGAGTCCACCATGTCAAATTCGCCTGCCGTTCCCCCCATTTTTCATCCAGCATTAACAACCCTTTCAACGGAAGAAAATGATTTCAAACTTGCTGTTAGGGAGTTTGCTGAGGGCGAAATAAAACCTCTTGTCAGTAAAATGGACCAAGAATCAAAAATGGACCCGGGGCTTGTTAAAAAGCTCTTTGAAATGGGGATGATGGGAATAGAGACACCCGAAGCCTTTGGCGGCACAGGAAGTACTTTTACATCAGCTTGTCTTGCTATTGAAGAAATTGGACGAATTGATGGATCTGTTAGTGTTTTAATGGATGTCCAAAATACTCTTGTTACAAATGCCGTCTTAAAATGGGGAACAGATGCCCAAAAAGAAACATACCTTCCAAAACTTGCTACTGAATGGGTTGGGTCCTATGCTTTAAGTGAAAGCTCCAGTGGTTCTGATGCCTTCGCTTTAAAGCTAAAGGCCGAAGATAAAGGTGACCACTACCTTTTAAAAGGTCATAAATTATGGATAACAAATGCTGACGAAGCAGACTTTTTTCTTGTTTTTGCAAACTTAAACCCTAGTGAAGGCTATAAAGGGATTACAGCTTTTATTGTTGAAAAAAGCTTTGAAGGCTTCAGTCTTGGAAAAAAAGAAGACAAGCTAGGAATTAGAGCAAGCTCAACTTGTGAACTTATTTTCGACAATTGCAGAGTCCCCAAAGAAAATGTTCTTGGAGAAATTGGTAAAGGTTATAAAATTGCTATCGAGACCTTAAATGAAGGAAGAATTGGAATTGGCGCTCA
>DKQD01000210.1:0-1113 GCA_002474345.1 Bacteriovoracaceae bacterium UBA7317 | reverse complement strand
GTTCAATTTCAATTGGCCGAAATGAGGACTCAATTAGAGGCCACAAGGCTTCTTGTTTACAATGCCGCCAGACTTAAAGATTCCGGAAAAGATTTTGTTGAGCAAGCGGCCATTGCTAAACTTTACTCTTCCAGGGCAGCTGAAGCTATTACTTCAAAAACGGTTGAACTTTTTGGAGGCAATGGATTTACCACTGAGTACCCTGCTGAAAAGTACTATAGGGACGCAAAGATTGGTCAAATCTATGAAGGGACAACCAATATGCAGCTTCAAACGATTGCCAAAATGGAACTTAAATAAAGAGTACTTTAAAAAGAAATAAGGGTATCAAGGTCAATTAATTACCTTGATACCCTCTCCCCTAGACAAGATTCCTGTCATTAATAATTTTGATTATTTTCAACAGTAAACAAAAAGTCCCTTTTTCAATTTAAAACCTCAATTTTTCTAAAAAAAAAAATGAAAAATACCTCAATATTTTAAAGGTTCATTTTAAAAACAATATTGATGTCAAGGACACAAACGGTTTGAGTTTTATAAGAAAGGTCATAAGAAAAAAACACCTATCCTTATTTAATTACTTTATTGATATGGCACCTAACTTAGACGAAAAAGGTAATCCAAAGCCTCTCTTGCACGAAGTTTGTCACAATTACTACTGCAGTAGCTTAATTGCAAAAACTCTTCTTGAAAAAGATGTGAAAGATGAAAAAGACAAGGAAGGTATAAACCTCAACGACCTTCTTATGAAGTACCCTATCGAATAAAAGGAGAAAAATCTTTTCTCTCAATTTCTTTTCAACCTTTCCTTTTATGCTTAACTAAATGCTCAGCAGCTTCTTCAGGCATAATCGGGTTATTGAAAAGTCCACCAGCAAACTCAATGCCTCCTCTTCTTACCGTGTGGTAAATGACACTAAAGTACCAGTGGAAGTATTCTGACTCTCTCTCGTAGTGAGAAAGACTTTGAAGAATAAAATTATAATCAGGATTTTCTAGAGCGTGAAAAGACATATGGCAAACATTAGTCATGATATCAGCGAGGTCCTCTAAATCTACACACTCTCTAAATGATGCTTGATGCTTCCTAGGAACAATCCAGGTGTGGTAAGG
>DKQD01000080.1:11588-16934 GCA_002474345.1 Bacteriovoracaceae bacterium UBA7317 | reverse complement strand
GCACCAGCTTGCTCAGCAGATTCCTTGACAGCTCTCTTCTCAACCTGGGTTATTCCGAAAGGAATGCAAATTATAATTCTAGGTTTAATTAATTTTGAGCCTGCTAGTGATTTTGAAATGAAATACCTTAACATGGCTTGGGTAACTTCAAAGTCTGCGATGACTCCGTCTTTCATAGGACGAATAGCTTTAATAGAACCTGGCGTTCTCCCCAGCATTTCCTTCGCTTCCTTTCCCACAGCAAGGACTTTGCTCATTCCTTTCATGCCCTCATGAACCGCTACAACCGAAGGTTCATTAACAATAATACCTCGATCCTTGGCATAAACTAAAGTATTTGCTGTCCCCAAATCTATTGCCAGATCGTTTGAAAACCAGTCTAAAAACTTTTTAAACATGTTCTCTTTCCTCTTTAAATATTTTATCGATTAATCTTTAAAAACTCCGTTTAACTTTTAAATTGAGTAATTACTCCACTTTTTTATATGATCGAATCAACTACTCAAAAATAAAAGCTTCATAACATTCTAAATGTAAAGACCTACAAAAGTCTAATTTCTTTAGTCATCTTATAAACAAAAGTCTTAGATAAAAAACCTTCCGACAACGCATTGAGAAAAAAATGGCTAAGCTTTTAGCTTGCCAAAAAAACTAAGATCCCCTAATATCATTTCAGCAAAGCTTTTTTCGCAACACATCATAAGGAGTCCCCATGGGAAAAGGAAGAAAAAGAACAGTTTCAAAAATGAATAGGAAAAAATCACAACTAAAGCTTAAACTACGCCTTAAAAACAGAGTTGAAAAAGCAAAGGCAAAAGTTTAGCTTAAACCCCTCGGGGTTCCTTATTATTTGCAGAAAGGGGAGTTTCCCCTCCTTGACTCTCTAAGATTGGAACCCTTTCAACCTTGCCTTTCTTCAAACGAAGAGTAATCATCTCCTTGAACCAAACACCTTCTCTTAAACTCCAGTTACCTGTTAAACCGCTTAAGAAGGCTTTTTCTCTTATCAAAGACTCCAGCTGATTTCTATTGGAAAAGTTTGAATTAAGTAACGCCTCTAGAATCTTAAAGGCGTCATAACTTCGCATTTCAACAAGTTTAGGCTTTCTTCTGTATCTATCTAAAAAACGTTGACTGAAGTCGTGTGCAACTGGCTGAACATCTTCGCCAATAAAAAACAATTTCCCTATGTCAGAAGCCTCTTTAGCCAAAGAGTGACTTCTCCAACTAGGGCCTCCGATAATATTTAATCTAAAAGCATCATAATAATTAAAAGCTGGAACAATCTGAAGGGCTTCCCTTGGTAAAGCGGGCACAAAAACCCAATCAAAATCTATCTGAGGCTTAAGAGTTTGGATTCTCCTAGCAGAGGTATTTCTTTCAAGAGAGTGAATTTCTGAAAGTATTTCAAGCTCTTCTTGCCTTTCCCTCTTGAACTTAAGGCCCAGTAAGTTCATTACAGGGTCTCTATAATCACTTAAGCCCTTTTGAAATGAAGCTATTCCATTGACGTTCACACCTTTTAATTGAGACCTTCTCCAAAACTCATCGATATAAGCTTTGCCTCTTGTGCTTTCAGGATAAATAATAGCAACTTTAGATCCAAACTTTTTGATCATATCTTCAGCAAATAACTTGTTTACTTGCGATTCAACAGATCCAGGTATTTCTAATAAAAGGTGATCCTTTTGTTCCTTTGGTAGATAAACCTGTGACAAAGAGATAAAAAAGATTCCTCTTTTTTTAGCTGCTAAATACTCTTTTTCGGCTTCATCGGAAAAAAGACCTCCAATAATTACTGAAACTTTATTCTTTTTAGCCAACTTCTCGACACGAAATGAGCCGACGACACCACTTCCTTTCGAGTCTTCAACAAATATTTTTAAAGGTTTTTCACTACTTCCATTTCTTTTTAGAAAATCTCTAAAACCACTATCTACGCCCTCTAATGCTCTATTCCCAAAAATGGCTTTAGCCCCACTCAAAGGAAGAACAATTCCCACAGAGTAAGGGTCGATCTCACCATCATTATTATCAATTTTATTAGTGAAAGACTGCACTAACTCGACAAGCTCTACATTTTCTTCAAATTTTCTTTTCAACCAAGAAGTTAAGTCCTTAGCTTCATCTAAATTTCCTTGGTAAAATAACTTCTCAACCTGGAGATAAGCCAAGTATCCAACAGAGAAATTTTTCTTTTCAGCAAAACGTTCTAAAAAACGGACTCTTTCAGTTCTACTTAAATTAAAGAAGATCTTTTTCAAATATTCAAAATGGGGATTGGATGTAAGGTCTCTGACAGATTTTTTCTCATCTAAAAAACTAGTTAAAGAGAAAAGGGCTTCTTTCTCGTCACCAACCTCTTTAGCTAGCTTGTAATGAAGATTTTGATAATTTTTTAACTCTCTTTTATTAAAAGTCTCATATCTTACCATTTTTATCGACGAAAATCCCTTTTCGTAAAGACCCATTTTAAAGTAAGTACTTGCTAAATTAAGATAAATTTGGGCATCTAAATAACCATCCAGGCGTGAAGTAACTAAAGCGAGTTCAAAATTGTAAACGGCCTGTTCGTAATTGCCTTTAGAAAAAAGGACCACTCCCTGAAGGTTTCTCCTCATTGACCTTTCAGATGGAAGAAGGTCTTGATCTTTCATACCTTTCAAAATTGAGAGGGCCTTATCAAAACTCCCATTTTGATAGTTACTTTTAGCTGTTTCTATTAAAGCAAGGAAGCCCTTTGAATAAAGGCTTTTCTTTATCCCCTTGTCAGCAAGTGTACTAATTCCCGAGCATCCTAAAACCTTAACAAGTATAAAAACTGTAATACAAAGGTTTACAAAATTACGATACATAAATCTTCCTAAGTAAAGACAAACGAAACTCTTGACCGCTATTTTACAGAGACTGTGTCATTAAGTAAAAAGTTCTTTATATACTCAATTACTGAAAAAGGTTTTTAACTTTTTCAAAAAAGCCCTTTGCCATAGGGTGTGAAGACTTATTATCAAGCCGTCCTAAAGACTCAAAAATTTCCCTTTGCTCAGAGGTCAATTTCGTCGGAGTTTCAACGTGAATTCCTATGATTTGATCGCCATATCCATATCCACCCAACTTTTGAATCCCTTTAGACTTAAGCCTCATTTTTTTTCCAGACTGTGTTCCAGGAGGTATTTTTAAGGAGACTCTTCCTGTTAAAGTAGGAACCTCCAATTCTGCTCCAAGTGCCGCCTGCGAGAAGCTTACTGGCACAGTGCACCTAACATCAAAGCCTTCTCTGTCAAAAAACTCATGCTCATCAATCTCAACTAAAACATATAGGTCTCCAGATGGACCTCCTAAAGAACCGCTTCCCCCCTCTCCAGAGAGCTTCAAGCGCTGTCCACTATCAATACCTGCAGGAACCTTTATAGCTAAGTCAGACTTTCCACGTACTCGGCCTTCACCACGACATTTATGACATGGGTCAGAAATCATCGTTCCACTTCCTTGGCACTTCGGACATGTTGTTGCAACAGTAAAAAAGCCTTGTTGCCTTCGAATTTCTCCCGCACCACCACACATATCACATGTAGTTGGTTGAGAGCCATTCCTTCCACCAGTCCCATGACAAGCATCACAAGAAACAAACCTATTTATAGAAATTTTCTTTTCAACACCAAAAGCAGCTTCAGTGAAAGAAACATTCAAAGTCATCTGCATATCTTCGCCAGGACGCCCTCGGCTTCTCCCAGATCTTCCCCGTCTGCTCCCGCCGCCGAAAAAGTCTCCAAAAATATCTCCAAAGATGTCCCCAAGGTCAGAAAAATCGCTAAAGCCACTACCTGTCTGCCCATCTACTCCAGCATGACCAAATTGATCATATCTAGATCTCTTTTGCTCATCCAACAAAACCTCAGCAGCCTCAGATGCCTCTTTAAACTTGGCTTCTGCCTCTTGGTTATCTGGGTTTCTGTCTGGGTGATATTTCATGGCCATTTTTCTATAGGCTTTTTTGATCTCGTCCTTATCAGAACTTTTCCCAACACCCAAAACGTCGTAGTAATCTCTTTTGCTCATATTTCTGCACCTTACAAAATAAAAAAACGGCCTACACTAAATATAGGCCGCTTTTCTAGTATAAATAAGAAAAAAGTTAATAAATTATTTCCTTTTAAACCTCTTTAAAGTCTGCATCGACAACATCATCATCTTTTTTATCGGACTTTCCAGAGTCTTGTCCTCCAGAATTTTGAGCTCCTGGCCCCTGAGGCCCTGCCCCTTGAGCTCCTGGTCCCTGAGGCCCTGGCCCTTGAGGTCCACCATCTTGCTGATACATTTCTCCAGCAACTTTATGGGTGACACCTTGAAGTTTCTCAATAGCAGCTTTTAGCTCATCAATGCTTTCACTTTCTAAGTATTTCTTTGCTTCTGTCACAGCACCTTCAACTTCACCTTTTGCGGCATCAGATAATTTATCTTTTCCTTCTTTTAACATATTTTCAGCTGCCACAATCATAGAATCAAGTTGGTTTCTAGTATCAACAACCTCTCTTCTTTTTTGATCAGAGTCTCTATTTTCCTCAGCATCTCTTACCATTTGCTGAATTTCTTCCTCGGTAAGACCTGAACCACTTGTAATTTTTATTTCCTGAGACTTTCCAGTTGCCTTATCAACAGCAGAAACGTGAACAATTCCGTTCGCATCAATATCAAAAGTAACTTCAATCTGAGGAATACCTCTTGGAGCTGGTGCAATTCCAGTTAAGTCAAACCTACCTAAAGTCTTGTTGTCTTTAGCAAATTCTCTTTCACCTTGAAGAACGTGAATGCTAACAGCTGGTTGATTATCCTGAGCTGTTGAAAAAACTTGTGATTTCTTAACAGGTACAGTTGTATTTTTTTCGATAATTTTAGTTGAAACACCACCAAGAGTTTCAATTCCCAAAGAAAGAGGTGTTACATCTAAAAGAAGAACATCTTTAACGTCGCCTGCAAGAACACCACCTTGAATAGCCGCTCCAGCTGCAACAACTTCATCAGGGTTCACTCCTTTATTAGGATCTTTTCCAAAGATTTGCTTAACTCTTTCCTGTACAGCAGGAACACGAGTCGACCCACCAACCATAACAACTTCATGAATTTCACTTGCAGACAAGCCAGAGTCTTGAAGAGCCGTATTACAAGGTTCAGCAAGCCCATCTAAAAGGTCAGCTACAAGAGATTCAAACTTAGCTCTTGATAGATTAACATTTAAGTGTTTTGGACCTGTCGCATCAGCTGTGATAAATGGAAGGTTAATGTCTGTTTGAGTAACGTTAGATAACTCATGCTTGGCTTTTTCTGCAGCTTCTTTAAGTCTTTGAA
>DKQD01000080.1:517-11194 GCA_002474345.1 Bacteriovoracaceae bacterium UBA7317 | reverse complement strand
GCAAGGAAGTCAATAATTCTATAATCGAAGTCTTCACCACCAAGGAAAGTATTCCCATTTGTTGCTTTAACCTCAAAAACACCTTCAGAGGTTATTTCCAAAACAGAAATATCAAAAGTACCACCACCAAAATCAAAAACGGCAATATTTTTATCTTGTTTTGAATCAAGTCCATAAGCAAGCGCTGCTGCTGTAGGCTCATTAATAATTCTCTTTACATCAAGTCCGGCAATACGACCGGCATCCTTAGTTGCCTGTCTCTGAGCATCGTTAAAATATGCTGGAACAGTAATAACTGCTTCGGTGACATCCTCACCAAGATATTCTTCAGCAGCGACTTTCATTTTTTCAAGAACAGCAGCCGAAATTTCTTGTGGAGAAATCTCTTGTCCGTCAGCTTTAACCCAAGCATCTCCGTTTTTATTAGCAAATATTTCAAAAGGAGCAACATTTCTAAAAGTTTCAACCTCAGCTGCATTATTTTTTCTACCAATAAGTCTTTTAATTCCAAAAAGAGTTTTTTTAGGGTTTGTAACAGCTTGTCTTTTCGCAACTTGACCAACAAGTCTCTCACCAGCATTGGAAAACCCGATGATTGAAGGTGTTGTATTGTGGCCCTCAGAGTTTGGAATAATCTTATACTTCCCATTTTCTAAAACAGAAACACAAGAGTTTGTTGTTCCCAAATCAATACCTATAATCTTTCCCATTTCTCTCTCCTTACAAAAACCCAAAAAAAGCGATTTTTTCATTCCTGGGTTTCTAATTACAATTTATATAACTAACTAATTATTCTCAATTTCTTTAATTCTTTACTACAATGACCTTTGAAGCTCTCAAAAGTCTGCCATTTAAAACATAGCCCTTTTGATATTCTGATATAATTTCATCATCTTCCTTTCCTTCCATTGGCTGGTGAGCCATGGCTTCATGGAATCTAGGATCAAATGGTTTACCAACAGCTTCCACTATGTTTAAGCCATTCTTTTCCAGGACATCTATGAATTGCCCATGAACCATTTTTATACCACTAGCAATGTTTTTAATTTTCTCATCTTCTTCAGATTCAATAGCTTGTACCGTTCTTTCCAAGTTATCAACAACATCCAAAAGAGATGAAAGAATTTTCTCATTACCAAACTTAATGAGGTTTTCTTTTTCTTTAGAAGATCTTCTCTTCATATTTTCCATTTCAGCTGCAAGATAATAAAACTTCTTTTTAAAGTCTTCTTGTTCACTTTCAGCTTTAGATTCTTTCCTTAGCTCTTCAACGTTACTTTCACCGTTTTCATCGGAGTTTTTTTCAACGTCAGATCTCCCAACATTATCATCAGACATCTCACAACTCTCTTCAGTTTCCTTTAAATCATCAGAAGCACTTGCATTCGCCGCTTGTTCAGATGTTTTTTCCTTCTTACTTTCTACAGTCTCAGTCATTATTTTTGTCCTCAAAAATGAAGTTAATTTTAATCTCACTCTAAGATGGAGGTGGTTTCAGAGGTGTCAATATGATAGATAAAAAAAAGTACAAAAGGGACATAAGTATTTGAAATAACTATACAATCTTTTCCCTAAAAAGATCATCCATTATAGAATCCAACAATAAAAAGCCTTTAGGGGAAAGACTCACCCTCTCATTTTCAAGGGAACTCAAGTAGCCCTTCAAACGCCACTCATCAATCAACGAATATAAGGCATGGTCATTATCTTTGCCAAATAAATCGCTTACATTTAGTCCTCGAAAAGTTCTCAGACTGAGATAGATCTTCTCCAGCTCAAACTCTCTCTTGCTTAGGACCTCCTCCTTTACCCTACTATCATGAACATTCCATTTATAGCGAAAGCCTCCATTATTACCTTTAAGAAAACCTGTTCCAGATGGCCCAAGTGCAGCGACAGAATCAAGGCTCCAATATCGTAAATTATGCTTAGACTCTTTCCCAGGAAGAGAGAAATTGGAGACTTCATAATGATTAAAACCTCTTTCAATTAAAAAGTTAGACACTTTTAAATATTCCTCTGCTATCCAATCATCTTTAGGCAAAGATTTTTGATGAATATAACTTTCTTTCGTTGTCAAAATATATAGACTTATATGGGATGGCTTATAAAATAATATTTTATCTAATTCTTCTAAAACATTCCGTTGAAGACTTTCAGAGTTCGGAAGCCCTAACATAAAATCTACAGAGTAATCGAGCTCTACTCCTTTGAAATAATCAAGTAACTCAAAGGATTCATGAAGTGTATGAACCCGATCAAGTATTGGTAAAAAGCGTTCATCTAAAGATTGAACCCCAACAGAAAACCTATTTATCCCAGCTTTTAACCAGCGAGAAATTACCTTATCAGTCCATGTACCTGGATTAACCTCAAGGGTATACTCTCCTTTATTATTTAGCTCTAAACCCTTTTTCCGCAAAAATAACTCTAGGAAACGAGCGCCCTCCTCACCCCAAAGAGAAGGAGTTCCTCCCCCAATGTACAAAGTCTCCAACCCACCAAGCTTTAAACCTCTTGTTGATAAAATTCTTTCATGGACTACATCCTGTTCATTAAATAAGTTATGAAAAGAAGAAACATTGTAAGCCTCACTAGGCACCCTCTTATAAAAGTCACAATAATTACAAATATGCTTGCAAAAAGGAAAGTGGATATAAAGGGACTTCACTTCGTCTTCAATTTTTATTTTCTTGTCTTCCAAAATATCAATTCTCCAATCAATATAAAAAAAGTATCCTAATATATAATTTACCGTCACAATTAACAGACAATGAAAACTGGAACCTTAGACGATCAGGAAAAAGACAATATGCACCATAACCTTCAAGAACTCAATAACAATCTAAAAACTCTTTTCGTAAACTGGCCTGGCTCAAGCGCCGCATCAATACAATTCTGGTTTAGAGCTGGAAGCGCACTAGAAAAAAAAGAAGATTATGGAATAGCCCACTTCCTGGAGCATATGTTTTTTAAAGGAACAGAAAACAGGCCGGGATCACAGATTGCAAAAGATATCGAATCTATAGGCGGAGAGATAAATGCTTTCACCTCATTTGATTACACCTGCTACTATATTAACGTTCCAAACAAATACTTGAAAAAAGGCACTGAAATACTTCTAGATATGGTTTCAAACCCCAAGTTTGATAAAAAGGAAATTATCCCTGAAAGAGGAGTTGTCTTTGAGGAGTTTAGAAGGTCTCTTGATAACCCTGGACAATTTGCATTTCATGAACTCCAAAGAAAGTTTTTTAGGAACGGCTATAATCATCCTATTTTAGGAGGTGCTAAAACCATAAAAAACTTTTCAAAAAGCCAATTAGCAAATTTTAGAAAAAAGCATTATAACATTTCAAACTCTATGCTTATAATCGCTGGAAACTTAAAAAATTATAAGTCTATACCAAAATTAATAGAAAGTTTTTCGTTTCCAAAAGGTAATAAGTCAAAATTTCCAAAGTTTGAGCTTTTTTCACAACCTAAGATTCAGGTTCATAAAAAAGATGTGAAAAATGCACAACTTAGTATTATCATTCAAGCTCCAGATTATTTGAGTAGTCAAAGTGCTTCTGAGGATCTCGCTATAAACTGCCTGGGGCATGGCGAGTCTTCAAGGCTTTTTAAAGGCCTCGTAATGGGGTCCGCACTCACAAACTCAAGTAGTTCATCCACATTATTTATGGCAAAGGGTGGAGTGCATTTTATCAAAATTAGCTTCCCTTATAAAAACTTTAATGAACTTGAAAAGACTTTGTACAAAATTATAAAAGAAAACTTAATTAATGGATTTGAAGATAAAGAAGTTCAAAAAATAAAAAATCAATATTTGTCATCCAAAATTTATGACAAAGAAACTTTAGAGTCCTATGCTTTTAGCTTCGGACACAGCTACGCACAAAATGGAGATATTTACTCAGAAGCGAAGTTCATAAACCTTATTGAAAAAATTGACACTCAAGAAGTGAACGTTGCCCTTAGAAATATCTTTTCAAGACCAATACATATCGCTCTTCAAATTCCAGAAAATGAAAATTTAGACAAAGCAGAAATTAAGATAAAGAAGTTCCAAAAAAGCTTAGGGACGCTTAAAGAATTAAATTATAAAAGTGATAAGGCCCTCACAAAAAATGTCCAAAAATCTAATTTTGATCCACTTGTTAAATTAATTGAAATTAAAAAAGGAATAAAACTTCTTTATAGATACAACCAAATGAACCCAACTTTTGTTCTTCAAGCTTTTCTTAAAGGTGGTCTTTCAGAAGAAAGTGATAAAAACAATGGTATTTACAATATGATCAGTGGTTTATTAACTTCTGGATACGACAATTTTTCTGATGACTACCTCAGAGAAATATTCGAAAACAAATCATCAAGTTTTTCAAGTTTTTCTGGAAAAAATGCCTACGGACTATCACTCCACGGCCAAACTAAGGACTTTAAAGACCTCGTTGATCATTTTTTTGGATCATTATTAAAGCCTAACTTTCCTTTAAAATTAATTAATCATGAAAAAGAAATGATTTTAAGAGCTTTAGATAATCAAGAGAAAGATCCTGTTCAACAATGCTTTTTAAATTTAAATAAAATATTGTTTAACGATCACCCTTATCAAAAAAATATTTTGGGAAGTAAAAAATCAATCCAATCACTCACGAAAAAAAAATTAAAAGACCTACACGATTCAAATCTCAACAACAAAGAAATCCTTTTCACTTACTGTGGAAACCTGCCTTTCAATACTGTTTATAATTCCATAGAAACTTTCTGTACCAAATTAAATGAGAGGAATAAGAAGACTTTATCTTCAAAGAAACAAATAATGTCTTTTGGGAAAAAAGTTTTTATTAATTTTGATAGGGAACAAACACAAATTTTTTTAGGAATACCAAGTGGAAAACTTGGCTCAAAAGATACAATTATTTTTAAGATGCTAACCACTTACCTCCAAGGTCAATCATCTAAATTATTTGTAGAAGTCAGAGATAAAAAAGGACTTTGTTATTCTATACAACCAGTTCACTTTACAGCATTAGAAGGTGGCTACTGGGGTATTTACCTTGCTAGTGGGCACGACAAGAGTATTCAGGCGATTAATACAATTATGGAAATATTAGAAAAAATGAAAAATAAAGGCATTCCTAAAAAAGAGTTCCAAAAAATAAAAGTTATGATAGAAGGCCAAAACTTAATCAATATTCAAACCAACGAAGACTTTGCCAATATTTATTCTATTCCTGTTCTTCATGGCAGAGGATTGGATTTCTTTTACAAAAATAACCAGTCTATACAAAATTTAACCTATGAAACCTTTTCAACTCAATTGAAAAAAATACTTTCAAAAAGTTTAAATATTGTCGTAGTTGGCAGAGAGAATAAAGATATTAAGAAATTTTTTTCGTCTTAGCTTTTAAGACTTCTGACTGAAGAAAATATTTTTCATCAAAATTATCTAGTTTATAGATATAGGTACTCTTCTCTACATCAAAATTACTTTTTGCAATAGCACTAATCATTGTCGTAATTACGGTAAAGTAAGAAGCTATTATTCCATAAAATGAGTTTAACTCATAAGCTCTCGGAACAATATGGTTTAACCTTTTATAGGCCATCATTCCAAGCTCACTATAGTACTTTGGATCATTTAGCTTTTTGTTTAAAGAGTCTTTGAACATGCCACACAGAAGCATTGAAGTCTCTCCAACATCCATAAGCTTGGACTTTTGCTCAGACTTAGAAAGATTTGTTGCCTCTAAAAGTTGAATCCCTAAAACTTTTTCTTTATATTTCCCTTCAATCTCCTCAAAATAAGCCTTTGAGTCTTTAAACTTTGAAAAAACTAAGCTTGAGTAGTGGATTGCTTCCACGGGAAGAGGTCTAGAAATGCTTTCATTAATGATTTGCAATTGATCATAAAAGAGACCTTGCAGACTAGCTTCCTCAATTAACTTTGGGATTTCTTGCTTAGGTCCCTTATTTGTCATAAAAATACCCCTAAAACAATTTAATCAACTATCTTAATTTTAACAAAAGAGTGGAATGTTTCAATTTGGAAAGAATTTCCAAAGCTTTAATTTAAAAGACTAAAAAGCCTCCTCTGATAGTCTTATCAAAACTTTTTTGGTAGTTTTTGTCTCTATCCTAATAGTTAAAGTCTCTTAGAAGGAAAAAATGGCAAGACCTACAAATCAATCACTCAAAGAAAAAATTTCAAAGTGGAATGAAAAAGCGCAGCAAGAAAGGAAAGGGAAGCCTGTAGATGAGCTCATTTGGACTAGCCCTGAAGATATAAGAATAAAGCCCTTATACACAGAGGAAGACTTAAAAGAAATTGATGATCTTGATGTTCTACCTGGCTTTTCGCCCTATAAAAGAGGCCCAAGGGCAACAATGTATGCAGGTAGGCCTTGGACTATTCGTCAATATGCAGGGTTTTCAACTGCTGAAGAATCGAACGCATTTTATAGAAAAAGCCTCTCAGCAGGAGGTCAAGGCATTTCTGTCGCCTTCGATCTTGCAACCCATAGAGGTTATGACTCTGATCACCCAAGAGTTCAAGGAGATGTAGGTAAAGCCGGTGTGGCCATTGATAGTGTTGAGGATATGAAAGTCCTTTTTGACCAAATACCGCTAGATAAAATTTCAGTTTCAATGACAATGAATGGAGCCGTTTTACCAATTCTTGCCAATTATATCGTTGCTGCAGAAGAACAAGGTGTAAACAAAGAAAAGTTATCTGGAACGATACAGAATGATATCTTAAAAGAGTTCATGGTAAGAAACACGTATATTTTCCCCCCACGTCCCTCTATGAAAATCATTGCAGATATCATTTCTTATACTAGCCAACATATGCCCAAATATAACTCTATTTCAATTTCAGGATATCATATACAAGAGGCAGGTGCTGATGCAGCACTTGAACTCGCTTATACCCTTGCCAACGGAAAAGAGTATATCAAAACAGCAGTAAATGAAGGACTGGATATTGATAAATTTGCTCCACGCCTATCTTTTTTCTTTGGCATCGGAATGAACTTCTATATGGAAATCGCAAAACTTCGGGCAGCTAGATTTCTTTGGGATAAAATTGTTACGGCTTTTAAGCCAAAAAATGAAAAATCTAAAATGTTAAGGACTCATTGCCAAACATCTGGTTGGTCCTTAACAGAGCAAGACCCTTATAACAATGTTATTAGAACCACCATAGAAGCAATGTCAGCCATCTTTGGAGGAACACAATCACTCCATACAAATGCTTTAGATGAGGCTGTAGCGTTGCCAACAGAGTTTTCAGCAAGAATTGCAAGAAATACCCAAATTATTCTTCAGGAAGAAACAAAAATAACAAAGGTAGTAGACCCATGGGGAGGCTCATACATGATGGAGAGCCTCACAAAAGAAATTGCTGAAAAAGCTTGGGCCCTCATTGAGGAAATTGAAGAACAAGGTGGAATGATAAAAGCGGTAGAGTCTGGCGTACCAAAATTAAAAATAGAAGAAGCGGCAGCAAAAAAGCAAGCTCTCATTGATAGGGGAGAGGAAGTTATAGTAGGAGTAAATAAATTTAAAGTTGAAATAGAAGAAGATATAGATATTCTCGAAGTTGACAACGAAAAAGTCAGGAATTCTCAGTTAGAAAAGCTTTCAAAGTTACGAAATCAAAGAGACGAAAAGCTAGTCAACGAAGCCCTTGAAAATCTAACGGCCTATGCTGAAACAGGAAAGGGTAATGCGCTAGATCTTGCCATAAAAGCTGCCCAAGTAAGATGCTCCGTTGGAGAGATTACTTTTGCCCTAGAAAAAGTTTGGGGCCGCTATAACTCAAACAACCAAACTATAACAGGAGTATATGGAAGCTTGTACGAAAATGATAAAGAATGGCTTAAAATAAAAGAAGACATTGAAGAATTTGAAAAGAGCTATGGTCGAAGGCCTAGAATGATTGTCGCAAAAATGGGACAGGATGGTCATGATAGAGGAGCAAAAGTCATCGCAACAGCTTTTGCAGATGTCGGATTCGATATTGATATAGCTCCTCTTTTTTCCACACCAGAAGAGGTGGCTAAACAAGCAATAGAAAATGATGTCCATGTAGTTGGAGTCTCATCCCAAGCAGCCGGACATAAAACTCTTATACCTCAGCTCATTCAAGAGCTAAAAAAGCAAAAAGCCGAAGAAATTATAGTCATTGCTGGAGGAGTTATTCCTAAAACTGATTATGACTTACTCTACAAAATGGGTGTTAAAGGGATTTTTGGACCTGGAACCCCAATACCTAAAGCAGCAAAAGAAGTCCTTCAAGCAATTAAAAACTTTTTAGATAAATAGATTAAATATGAAAAATAAAATCAACATTGAAGAACTCCTTAAAGGAAATAGAGTCTCTCTGGCAAAAGCTATTACACTTATTGAGAGCAAGAAACCTTCACACAAAATTGAAGCACAAAAGTTAATTGACCAAATTCTTCCCCATACTGGTAAATCTATACGCATAGGGATATCAGGAAGCCCAGGCGTTGGAAAATCCACTTTTATTGAATCTGCCGGTTTACATATTTTAAAGCAAAAAAAAAGAATCGCCGTTCTGACAATCGATCCTAGCTCCCCAGTCACTGGAGGAAGTATTCTAGGAGACAAAACAAGAATGGAAAAACTATCAAGAGAAGATGATGTATTTATTAGACCTTCTCCTTCCTCTGGCGCCTCAGGTGGAGTCACCCAAAAGTCCCGTGAAACTATATTGCTATGTGAAGCAGCAGGGTTTGATGTCATAATCGTAGAGACTGTCGGCGTAGGCCAGAATGAGGTAACTGTATCAAACATGGTTGATTTTTTCTTAGTAATGCTATTACCTAATGCTGGTGATGAACTTCAAGGTATAAAAAAAGGAATTGTAGAGCTCGCGGACGCCCTTATTATAAATAAAGCTGACGGAGATACAATAAATGTGGCTCAAAAAACTAAGTCTCAGTATGAAAGCGCTTTAAAGTTACTAGTGTCCCACTCATTTTGGAAACAGCAGGTTATTTCATGCTCAGCTATTGAATCTAAAAATATCGACAAAGTCTGGAATATGATTTGTGAATTTCAACAAACATCTAAAAGCGGAGGCTTTTTTCAAAAAAGAAGAGCTCAACAATCTACTGACTGGATGTGGTCACTTATAAGAGACTCTATCGAAACGAAACTAAAGAACCACCCAGAGCTTACCGGACTTATCCCCAAATTAGAAGAAATGGTGACAAAAGAACTGAAAACACCTCAGATGGCTGCATCTGAGGTAATTAAAAAGTTCTTTTAAAATTAAAAGAACTTTTTAATTTTATTCTGTAAGGCTACCATTTTTAAGAAATTTTAAAAATTTAGACTCTGAAGATAACAAGAACTTAGACTTATTAGAAAAAGTATTTTTATAAGCTTCCATAGAACGCATAAACTCATAAAAGTCCGACCCTGACTTTAAAGACTTGGCATAAATAGCGATTGACTTTGCCTCAGCAACACCCCTTATCTCTTGCGCCTTCCTATAAGCTTCAGACTCTATCTTTTGAAGGTCCTTCGTCAAGCGTCCCTCAATTTTAGCTTTTTCACCTTGACCAATAGACCTTATTTTTTCTGCAATCTTTTTTCTTTCTGAAATCATCCTCTCATACACTTTTTTCTCAACAGATTTGTCATAAGAGATTCTTTTTAGTTGAACATCAATCAGCTCTATCCCGAACTTCAATAAGCCAGTACTTGCGTCCTTTGCAATCAACAAACTCAGCTGTTCTCTTCCAACATCAATTCTTTCAACTTCTCCACTTAACTCATCTTCAATAAATGTCTCACCTTTAGCTCTCTTCTCTGAGATCTCTTTCTTTTTTTCCTTTATTTTATTCTCAATTAAGTTTGAGTTCCTAACAGCTTCAACAAGGTTATGCCTTGAAATAACGTTTTTAGTAGCTGAGTCCAATATCGCACCGATTTTAAACTGAGCACCTCTTTCACCCTGAACTGTTTGTAAAAAAGTTAATGCATTCGTGACTCTCCAACGAGCTGTAGTATCAACCTTAATAAACTTCTTATCTTTGGTTGTAACCTGCTTAGGTATTCCATCCCAATTTAATATCCTTTTATCTACGTATCGAACTTTTTGAACAAAAGGTGTCTTAAATCCTAGCCCAGCTTCCGTTTTTGGCTTGCCAATAGGCTTTCCGAACTGAGTCACTACTGCCTGCTGTCCAGGGTTTAAAACATAGACAGACTCCTTAAGAAAAACACCACCCACTACAAGAATTATAACTAAAGCAATTAAGCTCTTTTGTTTCATGACTTATCCTTATTTAAAATAATTGACTCATTTGTTTTTTGAAAGATAGGCAAGACGCCTTTTACTTTTGAATCAATAATAGTCAGATCATCAAGTTTAGAAAGGACTTCTTCCATAGTTTCAAGATACATTCTTTTTCTGGTTACAGCAGGAGCTCTTTTGTATTCCAAAAGAACTGATGTAAACTTTTTCGCATCACCCTTTGCTCTATTCACAGTAGCTTCAGCAAACCCCTCTGCTTCTGAAATTTGTTTCTCAGCTTTACCTCTTGCTTCAGGAATAACCTTGTTATAAGCTTCTTCAGCTTGGTTTATAACTTTTTCCTGCTCCTGTTTGGCCTCATTCACTTCATTAAATGACGC
>DKQD01000080.1:0-167 GCA_002474345.1 Bacteriovoracaceae bacterium UBA7317 | reverse complement strand
ACAATTTCAGGTGGGTTAACGTTTTGTAGCTGAACCGTAAATATTTGAACTCCCATATCGTACTTGTTTAAAAGATCTTGCATAAGCTCCTGAACTTCAGCAGCAATTTCAACTCTTCCGGTAGTAAGGACTTCCGTTACAAGCCTGTCTCCAATGACTCTCCTCAT
>DKQD01000191.1:53449-59957 GCA_002474345.1 Bacteriovoracaceae bacterium UBA7317 | reverse complement strand
GTCAGCCCCCCTCAGGTGGGTCGCTTTTTTACAGAAGAGGAAAATAGAACTAAACAAAGAGTCTGCCTTCTTGGAAAAACAGTTTATGAGAAGCTCTTCCCCAAAGGACAAAACCCTATAGGCCAAACGGTAAAGATTAACAGGAAAAATTTTAAAGTCATAGGGCTTCTCCCAAATAAGGGGGCCGATTATTGGAGGGACCGTGATGATATGGTAGCAATCCCCCTCGTGACGGCCATGGACAGAGTGTTGGGTCGTAAAAACCTTGGCAGTATCAACGTCCAGGTCTCATCGCCAGAGCTTATTGATACCGTTATTGAGTCCATGAAAGAACTTCTTAGAAAAAGACATAGGATTAAGGAAAATGAAGAGGATGACTTTTTTATTATGAATATGACAGAAATTCGAACCACTCTTGAGAAAACAACCAAAACCCTGGCACTTCTTTTAGGGGCCATCGCTGGCATAAGTTTGGTGGTTGGTGGGATTGGAATCATGAATATTATGCTTGTTAGTGTTAAAGAAAGAACAAGGGAAATTGGACTTAGAAAAGCCTTGGGAGCAAGAAACGTAGATGTTCTTTTTCAATTTTTAATGGAAGCTGTTGTTATTTGCCTTTTAGGAGGTGCGATCGGCATTATGATTGCGGGCCTTGTAAGCTTTTTAGTTGGACTCATATTTGATTGGCCAACGGGGCTTTCCATTCAGGCCATTACTATGGCCTTTTTTTCATCATTTTCTGTGGGAGTTCTTTTTGGTCTCTGGCCTGCCAGACAAGCTTCTCTTTTAAGCCCAATAGAGTCACTACGTTATGAATAAGCTTTTAATTCTTATTAAAAAGGGCCACCCATCTGATTAGACTCTCATTATCAGTCTTTAAGACTTCCTTTTTTGAAGATTCAGCCTGGGAAAAAACTCCTACTTTATAACTAGCGCCGTCTAAATTTAGCTCTTCATCTAGTTTATTGAAAGAATCCACTGACAAAGATTCTCCCTTAAGGCTGACAAGCTCATTCCCGAAATGAGTGGTAAAGAAAGTAAAATCTTGTAAAAGCCTTCCAAAATCCCTTTCAGAAAGGCCGGAGGCTTTTAAAAAGCCATCTGAAGCATCTTTTAAAACTAGATCATTATCAAAGATAAAAAAGAAACTTCCCTTAATATCTAAAACCTCATTAAAGAGGGCAAAACGCTTGAGAATATTTTCCTGGTTAAAAGTATGATTTTGGTTGATAACCTGAAGCTCTTCATTTAATGACTTGAGTTCTTCGTTAGATGCCATAAGCTCCTCGTTAGAACTCATGAGCTCCTCGTTTGTGACCTGTAACTCTTCACCAGTGACCACATGGTGTTCCAGGGCCTCGGCAAGATTTTTTTTGGTCGCTGAAAGTTCTTCTTGAAGGCCCTCGACTAATTCTCGGTCGGCTATAATATCTCCGCTTGCCTCACCCAAGGAATTTCCACCTACACTCTCACTTTCATCTTCACCTTCAAAAATCCTAAGAAGAACATATGTTGTGTCAACATCATCAATGGAATCAAAAGGCTCCATGGTCATATAAACCTCTGAAGACTCACCATTAGCAAGCTCTACCTGGTGCTTTCCTATAGAAACCGTTTTTCTCATCTTTAGGCAAGATGCTAAAGATGCGGTCAGGTAAGGCATCAATTCTGGCAGCGCCAGCTGTTCTATCTGAAAAGAAGGCCCTGTTTTAGGGAAAGAAAAGTAGTCCCTACAATCCCCAAGAAACCGGATCACAAGCCCATCACTTCTAAGAAGAACCCCTCTTTTAATAACATGTTCTAAAGCAGAGGCCATGGCCGGGCCTGTATTTGGAGGCTGGGAAGTTCCTAGTCCTCCGCCAATTTGTTTTCCCTCAAGAGAACCCCCAAAAGCCGCTTGCCCTACACTAGGGGGCAAAGTCCTTTGAGTCGTAAATCCAAACCGCCTCTTCGTTCCAAGGCTTTCATAGAGGTGGATTTTCTCATAGTCCGCCTTAAAAAGGCTGTCGTCAGTTGTTCTTTCAGCTTGCCCAAGAATGAGCCTGCCACCCTTTTTAAGTCCAAAAGAAAGGTTTTCAAAAACGGACTGCTGGTAAAGAGACCTAATATAAATAAGTAAATTCCTACAACTAATTAAAGAGATTTTAGAAAGTGGGGCCATCACCAAAATATCGTGAACAGAAAAAGTAATGAGGTCTTTGATTTCTTGAGCAAAACTAAAAGTCCCTGCTTCCTTATCTTTTTTAATGTAAGAATGGTACTCGGCAGGGATATCCTCTAAAGATTCTAGCTTATACTTTCCTTCCTGGGCCTTAACAATATTTTTCTCACTAATATCAGTCGCAAAGATCTTTATTCCTTTTGGGCTTATCTCTCTGATCCGACACACTTCGGCAACAATGAGAGCAAGAGTATAGGCTTCTTCTCCTGTAGCACATCCCACACTCCAAATCTTAAACATATCACTCTCACGAGGATTTGTTTCGAGATGCACATCTAAAAGTCGTGGAACCACAGACCGGGCCACTTCCACCCAAACATCAGGATCTCTAAAAAACTTTGTATAGGAAATGAGAAGCCCATGAACCAAATTAAAGCTCTCAGAGGCTTTATTTTCTTCATAATGCTTTTTGTATTCCATAACCGTATTCTTCTTCCCCTTTTCAGAGAGACCGAGTTTTGACATCCTTCTTATTATCCCCCTTACAAGAGAGGGAAACCTGTAATACTTGATATTAAGTTCATGAAATTTAAAAGCATCTTTTAAAATATTGGAGATAATCTCATAATCAATACCCCCTTTTTTTCGTTTAAAAAGAGGTACTAGGTCATCATCAAGGACAATATTTTCTATAGATTGGGTAATTTCAGAGAGGAAAAGAATTTCATGGAAGGCATTTTTATTAATCACCGCCTGAGGCATTCCATTGACCTCCGCTTCTTCAGGATCCTGAGTAATACAAAAACCTCCGGCCTCTTTTAAATCCAAAAGACCTAAAGCACCATCACTGCCTGCTCCTGATAAGACGATCCCAAAAGCCAGGTGAAAATCACCCATATGGTCTGCAAAAGAACTAAAGCATTTATTAATAAGAAAAGTCGGCTCTTTTCGATCATTTTCATTAAACTCTCTGACTACTATCTCGCCTTGATTATAAGTCGAATATCTTCCAGGTTGGTTTAAATAACAAACATTTTTTTCAAGCTTCATACTTTCAAAAAGTTCTCTAACTTCAAACCCCGAATCGGTTCGGTCAATGATTTCCTTCATCAATGATTTTGTAGCCTCGGATAGATGCTGACAAATGACAATTGCTGTATTTTCTTTAAGACTTGGTGGAAACCCTTCAAAAGCGGTTAAGAGCTTTTCAATAAGCTTTACTCCACCAGCTGAAGCCCCTATCAAAACAACATTCGGCTTATCATTTAATTGACTCATTATTTAACTCCAAAAGCATTACTGATTTTTTAAAGAAAAAACACGCCACCACCAGCATCGTCACCTCCACCGAAAGCAGGGACAATTCTTTCTTTCATGGCCTTCTCATCCAAAACTTCCATTTTCGTATAACAAAGAACGCTATGGTTTCCCTCTGCATGCTCTAGCATCCATTGGTCTGTAATCACTCGACTCGTCCCTTTGGGATGGGCCCTGAATAAATCCTGATCTTCAGTCCTGGTTGAAACAGGAAGACTTATAAGTGAATCAATTCCTTCTTCTTCAACCAAGTGTTTAATCCCACCACCTGCCATATTGCATAACTCATTAATAAAATCTTTGGCCATCGCCTTTTTTTCATCAGTAGTCATTTTTCCACTATCTTTAAAATTGGAAAAGAAAAGAGCGTCCTCAATTGAATAACTGATTTGAAGATTGAATGTGATGGCGCTATTTTGAATGAAGATAATGGAAAGAAGTCTCTGACTTTCTGGCTTGGTTATTTTAAAGTCTTCTATTACCTCATAGTCTATTTCAATTTCAGGCCCAATCCGCTTCATGACAACTTTTCTCATGTCCTGACGCATTTTATCCACATCGAAGCCAGTACCATTCTCTTCCATAGACCCTTGCCCTAATTTAAAATTCTAGTCTTACATTGAGTATCCTAACAGAATATTTTACTAACGTAAGCCAATATTTGTTTTTGTCATTAAAATATTATGAAACCTGAATTCACCCGCATGCTCAATAAAATGGCTAAAATTCATCCAGTTTCTTTTTTTCTTTTTGCCATAGGTAAAGCGTGTTCTATGAGAACCCGAAATGACCTTATCAGAGAGGAAGCCTTTTTCAACAGCATATAGGTAATTAGATGCTTTTGCCGTATAGATCCTTCCCCAAGGGTCATAAAGAATCAAGTGGTCACCATCATAGCCATTTATGACAAGGGCATGGCCACCCTCTCTGCTCACAGGCACCTCAAAATACCCAACATCCAAGTACCTCTTCTTAATTTCATCATCATAAAAAATCTGAGGAGATAAGGAGCGGACAATTTTAACTTTTTCTTTGCTAATTCCCACATAACTCACATGCTTTTTTTCTAAGATATCCTGCTTTAGAGTCTCAGTGGACCAAAGAGGTAGGTAACGTTCATTAGAATAATGCTTCCACTTGGCCCCTTCTAAATTATCCCAAATATTCTGAAGCCCTAAAGCCGCATGATGACCGTAAGTTCCTCCCTTTTCAAAGTTAGTTTTAAATAATTTGCCAGTCTTCCAAACTCCGTAGTGGAGGTTCTTTTTTTTGATTCTTTTAAAAGGTACTTCATCAGGCCAAGAATTCCATTTAATTTGAGGGTTGTGGGCCTTCAAACCATAGAGTGCCATCATCCCAGCGACGGCACCACACCAGCCAGGGTCTGACTTTACAGAAAGCTGCTCTTTTTCATTTAAATACCAGCGGAGCATAATAGATCCTTGCCTTTGAAGAGGCATATTTCCGTAAGTGCAGGCAACCTCAGAGCGGCATTGATTTTCAGAATAAGCTGAGTCATCACCGCTAAAACTATTTCCACCAAAGGCAAAAGCCGTGTTGATTTCTAACGAAAGTTTTAGAGTAAAAAAAAGAAAAATTATTAAACCTAGTCGATTCACTACTCTACTCCCTTTAAATTCGATGGGCCAAATTAGGAAAAAAAGCAAGGTAACGGTCCCTTAAGCTTTTTTGGGTCTCGGGATTCCTCTGATTTTTTTCAAGAGACTTTTTTAACAGTTCAACCGTTATGACATCATCTTTTGAATATTGTTTAAGATAAAGGAGGGAAGGAACAATAGATGAAGCGTTATATCCCAAATCACCTCCCTCGCTCACTTTTAAGGGTCGGTCAATTTCTTTTCCAAAAAATGAAACTTTCTCTTCATCCTCTAATTCCAAATGGTGAACTAAATTAACCGCCATTCCTCTCAGGTAGGAGTCTTCTTGTCCCATATTGATCATAGATTTTTGAAGAACCTCCAATGTCTTTTTAGGATCCTCATTAAGATTCCTAACAGAAGAATAAAAAAGGTCTCCGTAAGATTTAGAGCTCGAAAAAAAGTTACCAAGAACCATCCAACGGGCCAAAGCTTCTTTCTTCTCATAGTTTCTAAAAAGGTTTTTCGTTTTTATATAGATGTCTAAATTTCCTCTATCTGAAAGGTGCGATCTAAAATAGATTTCTTCTTCCCTTTCCTTTTCTCCACTTGAATGCCCTTGGCTTTGAGGACCTCTCTTTAAGCCTTTTAGATGTATCTGACCTTGCGTTCCACTACCTCCGGTCGGTCTTCTTGATCCATCCCCTGTTAGTTCCGATGAAAGATCCCCTATTCTAATAGTTTTAAAGGTTGGTACTTTTTCCTCAACCTGACGGCTTCCCAAATGAAAGCCTAAAAAAGAAAGTACGATTGAAAGAAACCCTAAAATCCACTTGTTCATTTTTAAACGTCCTCCCTCTCATCTTCTTGAAAATCGTAGTAACGACTCCTATCACTCCCGTCGTTTTCATAATATTCGTCAACCCCAGCACCAATACCCCTAGGGGCCATCTTTTTCATAAGGTTGATACCTTTCTCTTTCATTTTCTGAAGCATTTCCATTCGTTTATTTGGAAAGGCCTTATCATAAAGAATGGCCAGATTTCTTCTGACAGTGAGGTTTTTTTGAAAGCTTAAAATTTCAAGAGTTTCCTCTTGAACATTTTCCAAATTCTTGTGAGAAGCACTTAAAAAAGCCTCGTAGGCTTTAATAACAGCTACTTGTTCCATCGCTCCCATCATTTTAAATTTTTCTTTAGAATCTCCAGGAACAGAAAGGGGAGGATTGATAGGAACAATATTAGTTTTTAATTCTTCAATGGCCAAGTCTTTGACTTCTTCCTCTTTTCCTGGAACAAAACTCATGGCGACCATCAACTGACCCCGTAAAGAAGAATTATCTCTTCCGACATCACTTCTTACAACGTCGACCATTTGCTTAAAAGACTCTTCAGGATTTTTAGACAAATACTCAAGAAGGCGGTCTTTGCTC
>DKQD01000191.1:35444-53039 GCA_002474345.1 Bacteriovoracaceae bacterium UBA7317 | reverse complement strand
GCCCTTTTTAATTTTCATAATTTTGGCCATCTTTAGATAAGGCTCTTTTTTTATGAATTGAGAAATAGTTTTTAGTTTTTCTCTCTTTAAAGAATTTTCTTTAATCGATTGAGGTCCTCTATCATACTACTTTCTTTTTTTATGAGACCTTTTACTTTCGGCTTTCCTTTTATCTTTTCTTAAAGGTTCTTTCTTTACTGATAAATTGGCCCCCCTATAAGAGGTAGCTTTACCCATATAAAAAGAACCAACAAATATAACTAAAAGGGCTCCCCATGCTCCTAAATTTCTCATTTCTTTTTTCCTTAAAAAAAGAGTTCCTCTAAATACTTATCGAGAAAATTAAATATAACTTGATAAATAAAGACTAAGGAACGGGCTCTTCAAAGATAGTGTTAGAATCTGGTAGAGGGACCACACACCTAAACCCGACATCAGGTCTTTTTGGAGAAGAGTTAATAACCGTAAAAGAGGTTTGAGAAGTTGACTGACTAATAACATCTCCTCCATCTCCTTCACTGACGACGGCATCTACAGTTGCATTAAGGCTAATGTCTAATTGAGTCACAATGTTTAAATAAGTTGATACGTCTGTTGTCGCTTCAATATAAATATCGGCAGAGTTATCTATTGTATTGGCGGAACCTATTTGAACAGTACCACCAGATCCTAGGTCAGATGTTGCATTGATAGTTAACTTCAATTGTGGCTCCTTTTTTAGGGCCTTAATCGACATCTGGCCGACAGTTATATACTGGTAACTTGTATCTGTGCAAGGAATGACCTCCAAGTGGAAAACACCTGCTCCCCCATTATCTAAATAGCCTCCCCCACCAGCAAGAGATCCGCAGCCCTCTTTTTCTGCAAAAATATGATGACTATTAAGAATAAATTTATCGTTTGCTAAGCGTGCATTTGTTATCCCATTGGTTGGACCAATTTCTAATAGGTAAGGAGATACATCTGAAGAATAGTTATTAGGAAAGTCAGTGTGAGCAGGTAAACCCATAGGCACAATAAACCGACCTGCTGAAAATAATTGATCATCAAACTCCCACTCTCCCATAAAAGAGTCACAATCACCATCAGAATTCGAATCACGGCAAGGCCCTATTTTTCCATCTAACTTATATTTTTGAAAAGATGCATAAGAATCTGACGTGTTAAAATGATCTCCGGTCCCATCATTTGGAACCACAGAAGGAGGCAGCAGTTCATCCCCAGGTGAATCTCCTTTAACAATTCCTTCACAGGTACTTAGGGACGGGCATTTAATTCTATCAAAGACCCATTCTTTAACGTTTCCAACAGCATCCTGAACACCAAATTGAGATGAACAACTAGAAGTTCCGTTCGTCAAATCAGATCCTGTCATAAGTGATCTTATTCCTGAAGTCCTTGAGCCGGGAATTGTATAAAGAGTATTTGAATCGGGATGATCAGCATCTGAATATTTATCGGAAAGACCATTCGCTTGAGCCGTATTACATTTTGAACTCGCATTAAGAGAAAGTCCTTCCTCAATATTTTGAATGCTACTTGTCGTCATAGTTGATGGCCAAAGTGAATAGGCTATCTGTTCAGTCCTTGAGGGCAAACGACCTTTTAGAGATGTAGAAACATTATCATTAACCAACCCCACAATTTTTGAAATCTTGTTCGTTGACCTAAGCTTGCAAAAATCATGAGCAAACTCCTGCTTAATGTTTACAAAAGGTGGTAACTCGGCCAAACGGTGGTCGAATTCGAATTCATCTAACGTTGTAATGTCAGTCGAAGCCTCTATTATTTTCCAATGTCCTGGCTTTTTTATTATACAATTTCCAGATCCTCTATCGTAAAAAATCTTATCATCGCTAGCATCAACATCATCATTACTATCAGCTGGGTCTCCGGTTGGGTCACTAATTCTTATACAAGAGCCATCGTTGGTCCCACTACAAACAGGTGGATTTGTAAAATGGCAACCGGCCTCAAAACGATCGACAAGCAAGTGGTGTTTAACATCAAAAACTAAAGACGTTCGAGTTCCATCGTCATCAATTTTCTCTCCCGGTCCCTGATAAGTGCAGTAGTTTTGATAGCGAGGATCACTTTCAGCATTCATCAAAGAACAAATTCCTTTATTGGCCATTGATTGATGAACAAAGACCATATTGTTTGGAGGAGCAATAACCCTTATGGTTTTATAAACTTCAGATGTATCTGTTGGTATATCAGAACCACCAAAAGTGATGACGGGGCGAACTTCATAAAAATAAACTGTTCCAGGAATTGGTGGTGTTTTCGAATTAGTTCCATTATCTGTGTAGGAACTTATTGTGCTAGAAATTAACGTCTTATTAATGGGTGAATCATAGTCAAATTTATATCCACTTTTGGCTATTCTCCGATAAACATTGTGACCTTTCAATTCAGCACCTGTACCAGATATAGTAAATGCATTCCACTCTAGAGAAACCGAAGCCCCAGCATAAATTTCCTCAATGTCAGCTACATTATTAGGAACAGAATTTGTTACATTCCGATAACATTTTTTTGTTTTTAAGTTGTAATAGATATTATTGTAATCACTTGATCCATCTACATTCATATCAGAAAAAAGATCTGCACTTGTGTCTTGGTTAAATATACAACTCCCTCTAACAGAGCTATTACATTCATTTGCCAGATCACTTTGAGAAATTGGACAATAAAGAGGGTCTGTAAACTCAGTCCAATCCGCCGAACTATCACCACTTGTTGAATAATAACATTTATTATTTTCTGAATCATAATAGATTGCATAAGCGACATCTGGAATTATTGCATCCTTAGGAGATGTTGTTCCCAAACAAGGAGAACCTGATCCACACTTAGTCTCGCTGTAAGGACAAATAGCACTTTCATCTTTCGGTTGTTCGTATTTATTGACCTTCGGCCCTACTGCGGAAAGAGAAACCCATCCATTATGCTGAGCTGAAACAGCGTTGACGGTTACATCAAAACTAACATCTAAATAGTCATTGTTATCATCGAATATTTTAAAATGAATGTTACTTTTTCCTGATTGCCCTGAAACGGGTACGATCTCAATTCTAAATTCGCTGGCATCAGAACTATAGGTATTATCGTCGAGATCTGCCCCTGGGGTAATTTCAGTGGAACCATAGTAAAACTTTATATTTTGTTTGGGGATTAGAATATTGTTGTCACTAGTAATATCTCCACCTAATTTTAAAACTTGTGAGGCTTCTTCGGCTCCCCCTTCACTTATTCTTATACCTGAAATCACAATTTTACCTTTTTCATTTACTATTTGATTTTGAATACGAGAACTAATGACCTTCCAATCTGTTTTCGAAGTCCCGGTACTCTCCCAGCAAACAGAATTTGATCGATCATAATAAATAACGGGCTCATTTGCTTCTGAGTTGTGTGAGGAAGGAGTAATCCTGTTATAAGGCGAAGAATTATCAAAACAATCATTCAGTCCGCACTCGGGTGCATATTCATAGAGGGAATAATGGCAAAGGGTTGTTGAATCATTAGTTGCTTGTATATTAAAATTAACAGTTGCAATATTACTTAGGTCACTTTGAGGTATTGTACAGTCTGGATTCGAATCATCACAGACAAAATAACTAAAAGAGTCTGCTGCGTTGGTTCCTCCCTCCAGGTTATCGTAGGTAGAATCTGATGAACTTGAAACCATAGGAGTATTAGAAAGCGCACTTGCATCAACTAAAAGAGAGGCTACAGGGTGGCCATCAACAAGACTTGCAACAACATCAGGTGTTGTATCGAGTGAAACATAAATTTTTATATCTACTGTTGCCTCATTGGCTTGACCAACAACTTCAATAAACTCCTTATCTGCCGTTGAATCAAAAGGAATTACAAAAATTCTTATATAGTTTCCTGCTTCTCCCTTAAAACGACTTTTAAAGTTAACACTTTTTAGATCAACACTGGCTTCAGTACCTTCACCTGAAAGGTTTCCTGTTCTTGGTAAATACTTACATTCCCGATTCGCATCAAAAGAAGCATCGGAGGTAATACTCACATCTGTTGATACATCAAAAGTTGTATCAGCATCATCATTTTCGTCCCCCGTATAACAAGTCAAAGTCCCATGACTTGGAGCTCTAGAGATATAAAACTTAGCATCACTCGTGGATTCATGAAATTGATCACCATCAAACATGAGAGCTGCTGTTGCATCAGCAATCTTAAAAGTAATCGCTGTAGCATCTATTGTATTGCTCTCGATAGCATTCACATCAAAAGAAAAGGCCAAAGGTTTATCAGAAACAGCATCAATCGTAACATCGACATTGTGATATTCACCCCACGCCCCCCAACTGCTATCTTGTAGCCTGTAGGAAAAATTAAAAGAGCGGCCGGGAATAGAGCTGTTGATATTATTGGCCGCCATAAGGGTGACTTTACAAACACCAGTTGGATCACAAGCACAAGCGGAGGAAGCGAAAAAGTCTGTTCCGTGGTCACTGCTAACATCGACCTCACAAGCGTCAGCCGTGGTATCATGAGAAATGTCGTAACTAGCATCAGGGTCACGATAAGAAAGAGTCACTTCAGTCGAAGAATCCTCAATTATCGTTAAAGGTGGACTAGTTCCAATAAGCGTATCATCCGTCGCTTCCAAATCAATTGTCATATCCTTTGTTATCTCATGAATTAAATCCCTGACTGTTACCTTAAAAGAAATTTCCCCACTTATGTCGCCGCTTGGATCAAAAGTGAATTGTCCTGTATTGTTCGAATCCTTTCCAGTCCCACTCTCAAAGATGCCATCATTGATATCTAATAGCTCTACTTCATAGGTAAGCGCCTCCCCATTTGTGGCTACATCCGGATCAATAACCGTACCATTATCACTCAAGTCAAAAGTCTTATTAGTTCCTTCTTCTCCCTTATAGGTTGTGGCATCAATAATCGGAGGGTCATTAATAGGCGTAACCGTCAAAGACACTAATTTATAAGGTGAGGTTCCATCATTGTCCGTTATCCTGTAAGAAAACTCAGACTGACCATTCCAATTTGGTTCCGAATTAATTCGAACCGTACAATTTCCACCAAGGCATGAACACGATATGAGAGAAATTTCAGTATCCCGAGAAGGACTAGTGGTTGCATCACAAGAGGTCGCATTATCGTTATCATGGTCTCTGTAAGAAAGTGTTAAATCTGTAGTGACATCTTCATTGAAGCTGAGAGATGACGTTATAGGTATTGAGACCAAGCTTATCGTCACGCAACTTCTTGTTAGGCTGTCAAAGGTCTTTCCTGTATCACAGGTAGCTTTTTCATTTATCGCAGTCGGTATACAAGATGTAAGAAAAAAGAGACAAAGCAATACTACCCAGAAGTAAAAACTTCTTCCCCCTCCAAACCTGATTTTTTCGCTTGGTTTTTTGTCATCACCCATCAATACCTTATCGATGGGAACTCGCTTCTCTTAAGCCTTTTAGAGGAAACTATAGGGGCAAACGGTAAAAAACCTGCAATATTTTTTTCTTGAGTTCAATTTTTCTAAGAACCTTGTCCCAATCGGTCACTTTTTGAAGGTTTGAGACCAAAGACTGAGCTTTTTTATTCAGTTCAAAGCTTAGTTTTTTGATCTCTTTTTCCTCCTTTCTTTTCAAAAGGTTGAGCTTCATTTTTACATAATATGGGTGAGAACCCTTAGCATAAAGATCTTTGGAAACCCTTATCTTTTCCCTTCGAAAAAAATTGCGTTTTGATTTGATCATTCTTTTTTTCTGTTGCTCTATTTTAAAGTAATTAACGACGCTTGACTTTATTTCCTGAGGTTGGATTTTATTATTTTTTTGAATTTCAATGCCAAAATATTGAGATCTATCAAGTAAGGTCGTGACTCTTATTTTAAATTTATTCAACTCTCTCAGATGGTCCTTTGTCCCCCGCTTCTTTCTTAAATCTATCGAAGACCTAAACAAATGCTTTAAAACCTCATCATTTAAAAAACAATAAACTTTACCATCCTTTTCTTCCAAGCTGATAAAAGCTTTTTTCTTTTGATCTTTAAAAATAATATTCTCCTCTTTTCTCTCCAAGTAAAGCTTGTGGGAAAAAACCTGAGACCGAATCCAATACTTAAGCTCTTCCTTAAAGAGGTCGTAATTATTTGTTACCTTGGCCATATCCATAAGAAACATAATATTGGGTTCATAATAAGAGTCACTCATTTTCTGAAACCCTAAGGCAAGGGAAGTTGCTTCCTTCACTTTTCCTTTTTTATAATTAAAGACGGCCATTCTATACTTTTGATCACGCCAATTCGAAAACATCGATTCAATTTGACCAAGAGAAGCTTCAAGTTCCTTCATCCTACCAAGGCGGAATTGCCTCGAAACAAGATGACCAAGAAAATAGGGTGAACTCTCACTGCTTACAGTCTTTTCAAATTTTTGTATGGTTTGTTGGTTCATTGGGCTAGATAAGAGTTGATAATGAGTATATTGTGCCGGGATAAATTGATTAAGACCCCAAAAACTAAAACCAACGAGAAGGAAAAATCCAAAAAGCTGCTTTTTAGAAGAAGAGAGGCATAAAACCGCCTGCCCCCACCAACCGGGAACTTTTAGTGGAAGTCCCTTGAAAGAGCTAAACTGAGAAAGAAAAAATGTCATTCCAATCCAAGTAAAGAGGGGAAGTTTAACGACCATCATTCTTGGCGCAACAGAAAGAGATGCATGAGCAAAGTATGCAATAAAACTTGCTCCAAGGGCAAAGGCCAAGTAGCGGATTTTTAAATTTTCCCCATTAGAACATTTTTTAGAAAGGCTTTCAGAAGGCTTTTTCCATACACTATACAAAATATGAAAAATAATACCCCAAAAAAGAAGATGCAAAGAAAAAGCGAGGAGCCCACCTTCCTGAAGCAATTCTAGAAACTCTGAATGAGCATGCCGAAAACTACTTTCCTTGGTAAAAAGCCTAAAATTAGGGTTTCTAAAATCAAAAAATAATTGATAGGAAGTTCCGGGACCATAACCTAAAATGGGAGCATCAATTATAGACCTGATTGCTGATTCCCAAGAAAAAAGACGCGACATAATAGAGCTATCTAATGACCCTACTCTCGCTATTTTTAAAAAAATAAATGATAAAACGCCGCCCAAGCCTAAAAAAGCGGGTATCGTAGAAAGAGAGCTCCACTTTATTTTAATCCTATTTTTATACCCTTCAAAAAACAACCAATAAAAGCCACAGAGAATAAAAGATCCATAAAATCCTATAAGGGCCCCCCTCGTCTTAGTACAATGAAGCGCCACTAATCCGAAAAAGACAACAACTCCCAAGAATGTTTGAGATATTATCCTCTCATTTTTAAGGTCTTTAAGTTTGAAAAATTGCGCGATAAAAATTTGTGTCAAAAAAGGCAAGACAACCACCAAGTATCCTGCAAAATAATTTATATTCCCAAAAGTTGATTTCGCGCGGTTATCTCCACCTAGAAAAGGATATAAATTGTCGGGGTGAAGACCAAAAAACTCCAATACTCCCCATATACTGGCCAATAAAGTTGTTAAACAAATCCAAAAGATAAACTTTTCCCACAGATTTATGGTGGTCAATTCACGGTAAAGGTAGGCCATCCAAATAACCGGAATAATAATGGAAAAAACCTCTATGGAAGTAAAAAAGGGGATAAAATCTCCAAAAGTAAACAGCCCCGGGAGGCATGCCATGAGAGGCATCAACGAATAAAAAATGACTTGAAAGACTGTGGCTCCTGAATCCTTTCCATTTAATTTCGAGTCATTTTTTTTCCAACCTTTAAAAATGAAGGGACCCAAATCAAATAGAATAAAAAGACAAGCAACCCCCACAAAACTCATAAGTATTTTGAAATTATTGAGATGGTAAAGCTTGTAAGACACAGAAAGCATCGTAAAAAGAAAGACAAGCCCGAAACTAAGAACTCTTACATGAAAAAGACCCACGTCCCGGCCTCCTTTATTTCAATTTTCTTTAAAAACCAGGTAACAGTAATGTTTATTTTAGGCAAATTGGCGGAAAGAGCGAGAGAGAAAAATCCTTGCCTATTACATTATAAACAGCATCAGCTGAGAATAGTATTGGCAAAATGTGGTATTTGCAAAAAATTCTGTTGGGAAATAGCAAAAAAAGATAAATAAAGGGGATAATACCTACGAACTATGAAAACCAAAAAAGTCAAGAAGACATGGCCTTAAAAAAATTTCATTCTTAGTTGGTTCTTTACAGAAACCTAGAAATTTAAAAGCACTATTGCTTTTTTGCCTTACCTTGATAGCGCTGAAGGAGCCCCATCAACAAGGTGTACTTTTTAAAGTTAAACTCGGTTCTAAATTCAAGAGAAGACCTAAGATTCCTTATATCACCTTTTTCGAGTTTTGGAGAACCAAACTGGCAAGAGCTTAAATCAACCTTTGCTACATAAGAGACTTCAGGCAGGATTTCAGATACTCGGCAATCGAGAACCCTAACAATTGCAGTAAGCGAAGATATGTCCAAATCGACACTTCCATCTTCCCACTTCTCTATAGTTGATGGTTCAACATCAATGGATAGGGCAAGTTCCTCCCTCGTAAGACCTCTACCCTCACGTACAGACTTTAATCTATTCACGAGCTTTTTACTCCTCAATCGTAATATCAGAATTGTAACATGCTAAAAAATTTTAGGATTTTTCCGGGGTTCTATAAATCATGGACAAATTAAATAAATATTATCTAGAAAAAAAGCATAATAATTTTAACTACTTACTTCATTTTATTTATCAAGCTCAACTCAAAGACACCTCCTTTTGTTATGAATTAGGATCTTAAAAGAGGACAAAGAAAAAAGAAGCCATTAAAATATGCCAATTAAAGAGAAACATAAAAAAAGAAGGCCTCCTCAATGCTCAATTTTCCCCAAGAAATTGTTATACTAGGGGGAACCTTACCCTCTCTTCCAATCTTTCTATTCCTAGGATTTGCAGTAGGTCTGTTAAGTGGTCTCCTGGGCATAGGGGGTGGCTGGCTTATTACACCTAGCCTCAATGCTTTTGGACTTCCCATGACAAACTCCGTTGCAACAGGCCTCACACAAATGGCAGGTACGAGTTTCTTGGCGCTCCTCCGCCATAAAAAACATGGCAATGTAGACTTAAAACTAGGCGTGCTGATTGGTCTTTCAATGATCCTCTCTGTGGGTTTAGGAAAGTTATTACTTGTAGAACTCGAAAAAACAGGGCATGCAGGCCTTCTCACCCGTTGCCTTTATATTTTTCTCCTTTCTTTTATCTCGCTTAAAATGTTCAAAGAACTGATTTATCCAAAAGAAGGCACAAATAAAAAATCACCCTTTACCTTCTTCTTTGACATATTTAGAAGAGGGCCAAAGATCTCTCTTTCCCATACGAAAACTGAAGTCCACATCTTACTTCCCATTTTTCTAGGAGTTGTTGCTGGCTTCCTTTCTGGAATTATGGGTGTGGGCGGGGGCTTTCTCCTCGTGCCCGCTATGGCCTCTCTCCTTGGTCTTCCAACTCTTAGTGCAGTCGCGACAAGCCTTGTCTGTGTCTTTTTTTCAGGAGCTTCGGGAAGCTTCTTTTTCTCGCTCTCAGGTAAAGTTAATTGGTCAATTGCCCTTATCCTTGTCATTGGATCTTTTTTTGGATCTCTTATTGGCGTTTCTTCAACTCAATATATAAAGGAAAGGTCCCTCCGCTTTTTGTTTGCCTTTTTAACCCTTTGTGCTGCCTTTTCTGCCCTCTTTAAGCAAATCAACCTTCCTGAAGTTTCAAAGGCCATTATTCTTCTCCCGGCACTCATCATTCTTCTTTATTCTCTAAGTTCTGTGGTTAAAGGCAAACTTTCAAAAAACGAACGTGAAAAGAAAGGTTAAAAAACAATAAATAATGAAAGATTTAAAGAAAGATCTAAATGAGGTCTTTAAAAGCTGTTCTCAACTCTCCGAAAGAGTTTACAGAATTCTTAAATGAAACATAATTAATTTGACCTCTAAGCCAAAGAAAAAAACCTTCTCTGTTAATTCTAAGAACTCTGACCTCATCTTCATGCTTTATTCCATTTCGGAGTTCTAAAATTGACACTAGCTTTACGAGAAAACTTTTATGATCTTGATTCATGTGTGAGACTGCTTCTTTTTCTTCCATTTCAGAAAAAGCCGCTTCATTTATAAAACCACTGCCCGTAAAAGTAAAAATTTTTCCAAAGGTTTCGATAAAATGAACTTTGTCCGGAGTTATTTCGTAAAAGTTGAAATCGTGGGCTTCAAAGTAGCGCTTTGCTTCAGGAAAAAAAGTAAGGTAGCGCTCTTTTATTTCTTTGTAATCACTCCTCTTTTTTGGGTCAACTTTCCATGCCTTTCCCATTAAGGAAACTCGACTGGCCGCCTGCTTATTTTTTGCCTCCATATCAAAAACCGTAAACCCTACTCTCTCATTTTCAAGAATATTTTTGGTATGGAGTGCAATACTACTTATAAGAATGACCAACTTACTTTCACTGGTTGATATGAAGGGGCATATTGATCCATATGGAAAAAGCTCCCCTTCTACACCGTGAAGCGTTGAAAGAACTCCCACATCGCGGTTCCTTAAAACTTTCTTTGCTAATAAAACTTTGCCTTCCTCTTTCATTTTCTATCCCACTAGCTTTGACTTAAAGTTCATGAATCGTATATTTTAGATTCCAATAAATCATTTTTTTAGCTAACAGAGAATCGTTAATTTTAAAAAACCTCTTACAGGCCAAAAGGTTTCTCATGAAAAAAGATACGAAAGTCCTCATTATCGTTTTTTCCGTTATTTCGATGGCCGTTCTTGCCGCACTTGGATTTGGTTACTTTTGGCTGACTCAAAATGCAGAAAAAATGGATGAACTCGCAAATAAAATGAAAAAGGAAGGCCAAGAGTGGGGTGGAAAGCACAGCGTTTCTGAGTGCGTCACCCACTCTTTAAAAAAGAATATGGCCTGTGGCGAAGACCTAACTTGTCAGATAGGCACCCATTATTTTTTAGGAAGCTGTTTGGATCACGGAAAGAGAGAAGAAGGCTTTTGCAAAGGCGTTCCTAAAGAAGATCGTCAGAAGCTTTTAGATACAATTCACTGGGGTGTTGAAAAATGTAAAAAAGCAAACCATCCAGACAACCCATCCTGCCAAAGGTTAATGAAAGGGATTCAAAAGTTTTGTTTTCCAAAAAATCAAAATGCTTAGAACTAAAAGCTTATCGGGTCATGACCTTTTGTTTCTGAAACAAGTTTCACTTCATTAATAAAGTTCAAGGCCCTCTTTGACCTTCCAATTAAAATATCCCAGTAAGAAGAAAAAGCTTGGAGCTCCTCTTTTTTCTTTTTATAAAAAAGAATCCACGTTTGAACCTCTCTTTTTAAGGCCTCTAGCAAAGCCCCTAACTTTTCAAAATCCAAAGATGTATAAAAAAGTTGCAAAAGAGTTTCTCCACGCTTCCCAAAGCCAATGGGTACTTCACATGACCTTGCACAATCTCTAAGACCTTTTTGCCCAAGGAAAAAACCTACTTTACTTGGATTTAATAGGTAAGCCGTCATGTCTTTAAGGCCTAGATCTTTACTAAAAAGAGAAGGTGCTGGCACCACTGTCCCTGTGTATGGAGCTTCCTGATAGACAGATTCAGGAGGTGAATAATTACTAGAAGGTCCTTTAAAATCATCCATCATTTTTTTAAAAAGATCCTTTGCCAAAACTCCAAAGAGGCAAGCGGACTCCTTTTCCAAGGTTAGAAGAAAGAACTTACAAAAAGGGAAAAGGTAAGAATCAAAAAAATGCTGACGCTTCCTTAGGGTTTTGTTGGAAGGGGCTTCAAGCTCTCTCCTTAAAAGGTGAGAAAGGAAGAGGAAATGAAGGCCAATATGATCAGGTGATTCTTTTTTAAATTCCGGCCTCTTTTTAAAATCGTCTTCATCTTCAAAAAAGGAAAAAAGATGGGAACGGAAATAATCTTTTTCCTCATCGAGGCTCCAAAAGACGCTATGGTAAGGAGGCCATTGCCTCCCAAAAGTTTCATAGTGAGAGCAAAAAAAATCTTCTTCAGTTATCCCACCATTTGATTGATTCAACTCTTTTAAAAGCTTTAAGGGTGAGCTCCCCGGAAGCCCTAAAAAAACTTGCCCAACTGTTTCATAGTACTGAACAGTTTCTAAATCTCTCTTTTCCATTCAATTTTTCCCAAAGACTTACTCGTTCTCTTTCCTATAGAGAGTAAGCCGATTCTTTTGGCTTGAGAGGTCTCTTAAACCATAGAGGTCTCCTCGTTCCATCAGGAGAATGATCTTTTGCACTTCTAGTTAAATTACACCATTCCTTATAGACTTGCTTTGATTTTTCGGAGTCGACAAAAACGTCTCCGTAGTGGTCATTGGGACCCGCCTTCTCAACAGAGACAGCGCGCTGAAGCCAACAATGGGCACCGCTATGGGGATCCGGGTGAACACCATGGGTTAAATTTTGATGGACTCCCACTTCTTTCCACCAAATCCTCTCAGTATCCGGGTCACTACTTTTCCAAGGGCCTCCTTGCTCTTTTACTTTTAACCTGTGGTGGCCTTTCTCATCTTCTTTAAGTTCGACAAGATTGGCCATCCCCTTTCCAATATTTTCCGATTCACTTAAACGCCAACGCCCTAAGTGGTGGGAACAGGCCACAACACCTGGCTTAATTCCCTCAGTCACCCAGGCCTTGTCGACAAAGTGACCAATTTCTGTTTCAACTTTTAAAAGGTCCCCCGATTGAATGCCTAACCTATTTGCGTCCTCAGGATGGATCCAAACTGGGTTTCGGTGGCTTATCTCATAAAGCCACTTGGCATTTGCACTTCGGGAGTGGATCAAAGTCGGCAACCTAAAGTTTGGAAGAAGAAGCATCTCACCTTTTTCCCTTTTAATATGGTCGGGGTGGACATGGCTTTTTAAATTCCATGGAATAATGTATTCCTTTTCAGGCCAACCCCAATCATTCACAGTCTGGCTAAAAAACTCCAGTTTTTTACTGGGAGTTTTAAAACCATCCTTTTCATAGGGCTTGTAATTATCTTTTTTAATCTCAAAAGCACCAATTTTTTTCATGTATTCAAGAGGAGTCATTCCTTTTTCTTTGGCCACTTCAGGGAGACCTGGAACCGAATGATTAAAGATCCAGCCCCAATACTCATCCTGACTCACAAGCTCACCAGGTCTTTCAAGACTTTCAAAGTGCTCCCTTATCCCCATAGATCCATCTGGATCCATGCGACCTGAGACTTCAACCCAAAACTCATTTTCTTCCCATACTTCACCGGGATTTGCTTCATAGGTAAACTTTATTTTTTCACCATCTTTTTCTCTTGCGACTCTTTGAACAGGCTGCCTGAAAGAGATCCACTGACTTGAATGGGTTTCCTGACTCATAAGGTCGTGCCTCTCTCCACCATGCCCCATAGGGAGGACATAGTCAGAAAACCAAGCCGATTCATTCCAAGTGGGTGTCATAGCGACAGTGCACTTCATTTTTTCTTCGTCTTTTAAAACCCTCATCCAGCTAAACCCATCAGGGTTTGTCCAAAGAGGGTTGTAGACTCTTGTGAAATAGACATCAATATCTCCTCTCCCCTCTTCTAAAAAGTGAGGGAGGAGGAAACTCATTTCGTAATGGGCAAATGGCCATTCATGGGGAAGGTGAAGCTCATTCCAACAATCAAGTTGAGGTGGGCTCTTAAAAGGTTTTGGAGTGAATTTATTCCAGGAATTCCCTGAAGTTCCACCCTTTGTTCCTACACTTCCCGTGAGGACATTTAAAAAGAAAAGGCACCGGGCCACTTGCCAACCACCTAAGTTTCCAATACTCGCTGACCTCCAGGTGTGGGCGGCCAACCGTCCTTCCGATTCCGAAATAATTTTGGCAGCTTCAACAACCGAATCCAGAGGAATTTGGGCCTCCTTGGCGGCCCTTTCGAGAGTAAAGTCCTGATAAAGAATTTTTAAAAAGGTTTCAAAGTGAGAAAATTCAAAGGCCCACTTTTCTTTTCCTTTCTCTTCCCTTTGCTCTTGCCAGCTTTTCCTGAGCCCCTTTAAGTCCTCAGTATCGGCAAGCTTATCACCCTTATCTAAAAAGAAGCTTAAGCTGTCTTGCCAATTAACCCATTTTTCGACAAAGGTTTTATCATAAAGGTCATTTTGAATAAGATAATTGGCAATGGCCAAAAGAAGAACAGGTTCACTTCCAGGCCAAGTTGATAACCAAAGGTCACTTTTACTGGCCGTATTACTTAAACGTGGGTCCAAGGTTATAATTTTGGCCCCTTTCATTTTTCCCTCCATGATTCTTTGAGCATGAGGGTTGAAGTAGTGTCCACTTTCTAAGTGTGCCGATATGAGAAGAATAACTTTTGCGTGAGCATGATCAGGACTTGGTCTGTCAAATCCACTCCATAAATAATAACCCAGACGAGCGTTAGCAGAACAAACATTTGTATGGCTGTTATGCCCATCAACTCCCCAAGCGACAATGCAACGGTTGGCATAGTGGTCTTCACCAGGCCTTCCAACATGATACATGATTCCATCCCGCCTCTTTTGGCGGCTCTCTCTCATCTTGGTCCCGATTTCATCCAAGGCCTGGTCCCAGGAAATCCTCTTCCACTTGCCTTCGCCCCTCTTACCCACCCTCTTTAAGGGGTAAAGAATACGTTCAGGGTCATAAACCTGATTATGGGTCGCAGGTCCTTTGGCACAGTTTCGTCCTCTGGAACCTGGGTGCAAAGGGTTTCCTTCAAATTTTCTTATTTCATAGTTTTTTGTATCAACATAGGCAAGGAGGCCACAAGCGCTCTCACAATTAAAGCAAACGGTAGGAATAAGCTTATAGGTTTTTTCAACTTTCTTAGGCCAGGCCCTCGATTCATATTCCGTCCACTTTTCCCATAATTCCTCTGGAGGATAACTTGTCATCCGTCCATCATCTTGCAAAACGTTTAACATTTTTATTTTTGAACTCATACTCTTACCCTATTTGATCTTTGACCCTCAATACTCTCTACTCTCTTGCTTTCAATCAACTGTTTGGTACTTTTTGTGGGGCCACAACATAAGCATACTCATAACAAAACAACCCAATAATCAAACCAAGCGGCCCAACAAACTCAAAGTAAGGTAGCCGACCCGCTCCAAGAAGAAGAGGAAGGCAGTGACCTATAAAGATGGCCCCCACCCAAAAAAGGTTTTGAAAAGAACCTTGCGTAATATCCTTCGCTGCCCTTGTAGCAACTTCACTTGCATGGCTCATGCTAAATTCGCTCCAAATAAGGAGGAGGTCTATAAAAAGGGTGACCATCATGATATTTTTCATTGAAAAAGCAAAAGCCGGACCTAGAGGAATGAAAGGACTTAGCATGAGAATAAAAGCGCTTCCACTCATGAAACTGTGAATAATAAGATGAAAAGGGAAAAGAGGTGATTGCCATAAATCTCTTCCTTCCGCTTGACCAAATAAGAAGGCCGTATAAACAGAGCTTGCAGTTCCTAAAAGGAAACCTAAAAAGTAAACCCAAGGTCTTGATGACTGCAGCCAAATTGGCGATGGCACTTCCCTAAACCAATAAAAGAACTCTAGAGTGAACCAAAGCCCTGTTAATGTGGAAAAGGCGATGAGGATGAATGCCCCCCTCGTTAACCAACTTTTCCATTGAGGTCTGAAGATTATATAGAGGAACCTCTTAGGGTGTTCTAAATCAAGGACCAAAAGAGCTGTCGTTGCTAAAATGAAAAAGAGGCTGCTCCCGGTAATGGCCAAAGCCGCCTCTCTATTAAAAGGAAGCCACCCCAACCCAAAAAAGAGAGAGAGAAGCATAAAAAGGCCCGTTCCAATACCTTTTGTGACAAAGTAAGCAGGCACTGGCCAATGCCAATGAATTTTATGTTGGGCGTTGTAGGCAACTTGAGTCATATGAGTTGAAGCAATAACATTTTGGCCTTCCATGGGACCGCAGGAATTCTGTTCACTAATCCGTTCGGACCACATGAAGTCTTGGCCTAAAGTAGTCGACGTTGGAGTTAAAGAGACAGCATCTCCCTCGATATAAAAGAGTTTTGGTGATGTGCCCTGCTCTGGCTTTCGAACACTCACTGGGTTCTTTTTTAAGACCTTGGAGATTTCAGCTTCCTTATCCTTCATGTCGCCCGCAATAATTGAATGAGTCGGGCAGACCACGACACAAGCAGGCTCTAGACCGACCTCTGTTCTATGAGCACAAAAGTTACACTTCGAGGCGGAGCTTGTTACAGGATCAATGTCTATAGCATCGTAAGGACAGGCCTGGATGCAACCCTTGCAACCAATACAAACTTCAGGATCAAAGTCGACAATCCCATTATCTCTTTTAAACATGGATTCAGTAGGACAGATAGAAACACAAGGAGGGTTTTCACAATGGTTGCACCTTGTAACCTGAAAACCTCTTTTAACCTCTGGGTAGTGACCGACTTCGGTGTATTTTACCCAAGTTCGGTTAATCCCCACAGGGACATCATTTTCACTTTTACAAGCTGTCGAGCATGCGTGACATCCAATACAAGTTCTATTATCAATCACAAAGCCATAACTCATGGGCCGACTCCCTTTTCTAAAAATCCTCTTAAAGTTTTTAAGACTTTAATTCTCTTTTCCACAAACCAGGTTATGGGGTAAAGAAACATCTATTTTTTTGGGATAAGCCAAATTAAGGCCATTCATTATTTTCACAAAGTCTTCTTCAGAGTGATCAAGCTTCAGCCTTGGGTTGAATTTTTTTTCTTCGCCAACAGTGCTAAAGCTAACACCTTTATAATCATGCCCTGGGTAAATTAAAGTTTCATCGGGGTAAGAAAAAAGAAGGTCCCGAACACTTTTAAAAAGAGTGTGCGGGTCACCTTCCTGAAAATCAGTTCTTCCGCAGCCTCTTATAAAAAGGGCATCACCAGTGAAAAGCATTCCGTCCACGTAATAAGACATACACCCATTTGTATGACCCGGAGTATTGAAGGCCTTCAGAGAAAAATTTCCAAACTCTATAGTCTGACCGTCATCCAAAAGGAGGTCTGCATTTTTAACTCCAGAAGTTGCGCTAAGACACGTTTTGGCCTCCGTTGCTTTCTTTATTTCCCAAGACCCTGTCTTATGGTCTGCATGAACATGAGTTTCTAATATATAGAGTAATTTTATCCCCAGGTCCTTTATCCACTTTAGGTCCCTCTCGTAGGTTTCGTAGACGGGATCAATAAAAATACCATCTCCTGTTTCCTGATCATAGAGAAGGTATGAATAGGTTGAGCTTTCTTTTTCAAAAAATTGTTGAACCCCTACATCGGGCCTGTGCCTTTTGACTTTCAAAAAAGAACTCCTTTTTACCTTCAGTAAATTTTTGAACTGGTTAATACACTTCCCCATTAGAAATGATCATTAAGCAAGCTTATTTACTTTCTTTTATATAGTACCCACGTCGAAAAAATTAACCTATAGCTTAGTCAATGTAGGAGACCTTTTCAATCAGTAAAAGAATCTATTTTTTACTATATTTTGACACC
>DKQD01000191.1:0-35034 GCA_002474345.1 Bacteriovoracaceae bacterium UBA7317 | reverse complement strand
TTTTCTCAGAAGCTTTTTCTTAAAAAGCTCTCTGTAAAGAGTTTTGAAATTGCATAGATAGTCGTCATTGGATTTGCGCCAGGCGAAGCAGGAAGAACACTTGAGTCAACGACATAAAGTCCCTTAACACCCCAGACTTGATGATCTTGACCAACAACGCTTACAGAAGGGTCTACCCCCAGTTTATTGGCCCCTAACATATGTGCGGCCATTAAAAGATTCTTATTTGGAATAAGCTTTAGCCTACTTCTAAAAGCGTCGGCTTCTTTAAGAGTCTTAACTGAAAAGCCTTCTCTCCATGAACGCTTCCCCAAAATATCTTCAAAGGTTAGGACAACAACCCTCTTAGCACCTTCCTTCAAAAGGATTTTGGCAACTTCGCTTACTCCATAGGCCAATCTCATTCTGTCCTTTTTATTTAAATCGTAAAAAACCTGAGGCCTTCCCCTTTTTACTTCGATTCTATTTTTTGAATTAACGCTATCGATAAGAAGAACTCCCATCCCTCCAAACTTCCGCGCCTTTATTATATTCTCTAAAGATCTTTGAGGAAGTGAGGCATCTAAAAGACCCGCAATGTCAGCTGTGCTTGAGGCAGACTCAAGGAGAAACCCTCTCTTCAACTCTGGGAGTTTTTCATCCATATAAGCGTCGGAATAGATCGAAGCAACCTCTCCTTCAAAAGCGTTAATATCCCTTTCAAACTCTCCCATAACAGGAATATAAGGATGGGCAGAAAAGCCTCTCCCAATATTATCGTTTTTGAGTCCAGAGTTTTTAAGCACAACAGTTGAACCTAAGTTACCCGCCGAAAGAATAATATTTTTTGCATAGACTCTTATTCTTCTTTTGATAGGAATTTTTAATTTATAGGGATCTATAAGAACACCTTCCCTTTTCCTAGGTTGAACCATCTCAAACTCAACGCCAATAGCTTTTTGATGACCCCTCTTACCGTGAAACAATACACGCGTTACTTTCGCATCACTTAAAAGGGTGATGGGATTTTCTTTGTCCGTCAAACCTTCCCATAAAAGAGTTTCAACCGATGACTTCATATCAAAAACATTAGTAGGCCCGCGTCCTTTTCTATAGCGAAAGAGCTCAAATTTTTTCCCCTTCACACCCAAATGTTTTTTTAGGCCTCTTTGTAAAAGAAGATTGTTATTATTGACTTCACTATCATCCACAACCCTTGGTAGAAATCTTTTTTCCAGCCAACTATACGCCCTCTCCATATTAGCTGGCGACCAGATATCACGAGCATCTTTTTGTGAAAGAAGCCACTTCTTCCTCCAGCCCTCTATAGTTCTGCGGACGTGGGGAAGTGTCGGAGGAAAAGAAAAGCCATTATTAATAATAGTTCCTCCCCCGACGATGGAAGCGTTCAAAAACATAACGCTCCCATCGTTATCTTCCATAGGCATCCGGCCTTCCAAAAATGACCAATTAAGATAAGTTTTAAGAGCACCCGGATTGACAAAAGGACCTTTTTCTAAAACAAGGACTTTTTTACCAGCTTTTTGAAACTCACTTGCGACAACAGAACCACCAATACCACTTCCGATAACAATGGTATCAATCTCACCTTCTATCATTTTCCTTTTTTGATTAAATTTAAGTTTTGTTTGAAAGAAAGGCCTCTTTGGCATTGGGTTTGCCGGCATGTCAGTATCATCCACAATACCTGTCAATGCTTCAAGAAGACCTTCTTTATAAAGATAATTTAAGTAGGCATTTCTTATCGCAAAGCCCATATGCCGATGGAGGTTAACCGGGGAGCGTACAAGAAATTCAAAAAGTTTAAGCCTTTCCTGCCTTGTTAAATCAGAAACAGAGACCCTTATCTTTCGCGTTTCAAAACTTTTAATTAATTTTTTTAAATCTTTTAAGGCCTTGACCCTCTTACCAGTAAAAGACTCTTCTTCCTTGGTAACAAATTTGTAGATAATTTTAACGATACTCTGGGATGTTAAGAGCTTTAAATCTCTAAAAACGGTAAAGGCTAAAGTGATAGATTCCATCTTAGAAAAGGAGCTCCATAGGGTCCTCCTCCTTTTTTGAACCATGAGCCTTAGCTTCCTCGTCGAATTCAGTTTAATAGTCGGAAGGAATGTATCAAAAAGCGCCTTATGAACTTTAAAAAGCCCTTCATTTTTTCCTTTTTTTACTTCTTTTAGAATTTTTTTTATTTTCCTTTCTGAAATACGGTCACCGTTAGCGAAAGAAGACTCTGCCTGTAAAAATACTAAAGCAAAGCAAATCATTGCTGTTAAAAGATTTCCCTTCTTCAAAACTTCAAATCCTTTTTGAAATTAATAAATGTACGGTATCAACCATCATATACACATTTATTAGTTTCTTAAAAGTTCTTTTTTTAACTTAAAATTTATGGAGGGCCTTAACCGAACGTTTACAGAGTTTAAAACGGTCCTGTTAAATCAGTTGCAACAGAAGGTGGAGAGGGAACATTGCAGGCAAAAATTACGCCAAGACCTGAAAGCAGAACGTCCAGTCTTTTTAGTTCAGGCTTAATCAAATTCATCAATTGTCTTTTATCTTTAAATGGAAGATCACAAAAACCTGTTTCATAATAACAATTGAAGTGATGCCCATTAGATTTTCTTTTTATTGATTGACAGGAAATATTTTCGGGTAACTTTTCCATTTTCTCCATAAGGCACTGACGAACTTCGGATAGCCACAGTTCACCACTTGAAGAAAAGAGTCCTTTTTCTATATCAAGAAACTTTTGGCAATAATGATGACCAAAATCTACTAAATAGCTTTCCTTCGGTTCACCAGCAACTCCTTGAGAACAACCCCTCCACTCATCCTGGCATAGGTAAAATGAACAGTCGTTTTTTGTAATAAGACATGGCGAGGCCAGGAGGTTAAGAGAAAACAATTGGGCCAAGAAGCTCATTGCGATCACATAAAGAAAGCGAATCCCCATAAAAATCAACCTTAATTCAACTAGAAGTCGATATTTTAAACTTATTTAAAAACAGCTTCCCTCTTTTCAAATAAAGCTGCCAAGGCCTTTAAAGTGGCTTGTGAAGCCCTAGCTATCAAGACACTAATAGTGTGTAAAATTAGGCACTTATAAACTTAGAAAATAAGTTGATCAGACCGTATCAAAAAGGTCACGCCGCATCAAGTATTTTCCACTCCTCTATCATAATAGAGCGGATTTTTTCACACTCTTCATCAACAATAGCTTCCTGCTCTTTTTTGGTGAATTGTTTAAATTCAGCTCCGTCAAAGGGAGGCGTATAGGGGATCATCTTCAGCCGTAACCTTTCTATTTTTTTGGTCACAAAGGGAATGTGAACGCCACGTAATGGCCCTAAAGAAAAAGGCCACTTCCAAGTTTTTTGCCATTCTTCTGTCCCAGAATGGACGACAAGGACGATATCCTTATCTATTCTCAAGGCCAGATGAATCCATTCTTTAAACTTAAAGGGGGCAACAGGTTCATCATATAGAAAATTACAGTTACTGCTTTCGGGGCACGAACCTACTTCTAAAATTTTTCCCCTTTCTATAAGCTTAATAAGCTGAAAAAAATTAGTGATTTTATGGCCCGAAGAAAACCTGAAGGCCAAATTTTTTAAAAGTGGCATTTGATAAACGAAAGGGTGAAAGATAATGCCAGGAGGCCTTTCTATTTGTTGGTGACTCCAAAAAACCCTATTGGCCAAAGCCAAAGCAAGCCACCCTAAAGCAGCACCATGTTGCCCTATATAAAAAACAGGTTTGTCTTTTTTTTCCAGAAGAACTTCAATTCCCTGGAAATCAATTTCTTTAACAAAGATTTGTGCTAGGAAACTCCAAAAGATCTCATTTGAGGGTTGGTCCATTGAGGGCCCTTTCGATTTAAAATCCATTTCCCCTCACTTTCTCCCTTCAAAAACCATGAAACGGTCAATAAACCGTTTAATCATTACTTAACAATAATTTTACCTAAAACACTTTCGACAACTTCGAAATTGAGAGGCTTTTGTATCCAGGCCCGGACGGAGAGCTCTTTTCCTCTCTTTTTATATTCAGCACCTGCTTCCGTTGTGATCATAACGACGGGTATCGTCTTATACTTTTCAAGCTTTCTTAACTTTTCAACCATTGTAAGACCATCGATCATAGGCAGCCTAAGATCGCTAATAACAAGATCCACTCCGTCATGCTTCTCAGCTAAATCGAGGCCTTCTTCACCATCAATACCATCAATAACAATATGGCCCTTATCCTCCAAATAGGTTTTAAATTTTATTCTGTAAGTGTCTGAGTCATCTATCAAAAGAATTTTTGCCACACTTATATCCTCCTCTTCCTTCCGTCTCCAAATTAGATAATCGAAACAATGCGGGGCTCACTCTAACTTTCAAAAGACTCTAGAGGAGTTCTCCATTGATTACAAACATCCAAGTTCATCATTTTATCGGATATTTAAAAAAAAATATTATGGACAATAAAATAGTCCGAGTTTTTTGGTTTCATCATAATTAACCCCAAATTTTACTAGTTTTACTTGATTTAAATGAACTGACTCTTTAAGATTAACCGACCCTATAGAGGAAACCTTCGATGCACCAAGAAAATATTCTCAAAATAGAAGACTTGAAAAAGAGAAAATTTAGGAAAACGATCCTCAATACAGGCCATAAGATCTATATGACTGTCTTAGAGGAAACTTTTATAAACAAAAAATTCTTTACCTCTAAAGACCCTCTTGACGTCCTCATTTTATCAGATTCTATGTTTACAGCAGGAAGAGTAAAAAATATAAAAAGGTATTTAGAGGTATTTTTTAGTTTTCTTCTTAAGCTCCATAAGGCGCCAAAATCAACAATTTCAAAGTTAAAAAGAGCGGACGTTGAAAGAATTTCTGAAAAGAGGTTTCAAGATGTTATTTCAACCATTCAAAAAAGAAATCAAAGAGAAATAGACGAAATAACAAAGTTTTATAAAGAAAGAAAAAAGGATTTTTTAGATGACTTTATTTAAAAAGAGGCAAAGTTAAAATAAAGGCTGTTCCCTTACCAAATTTACTAATAACCCTAACCTCTCCACCTATTTTCTCAGCTTCAATTTTAACAATATCTGCACCGACCCCACGTCCAGATATATTAGAGGCATCTTTTCTCGATGATAAACCTGGTTCAAAAATAAATTGGATAATTTCTTTATCATTTAATTTCTTTATAAGCTCTTTACTTATTATATTTTTTTGTCCAACAATGTTTCTTATTACTGATGGGTCAATTCCTTTTCCATCATCTTCAATAATAAGCTGAAACATATCAAGCCCTGTTTCCTTGAAAGAAGCCTTAATCATGCCTTGCTTGGTTTTTTCCTTTTCTTCCCTTTCTTCCGGAGTTTCAATACCGTGGTCGACAGCATTTCTTAGGATATGAGTGCAAGCATTTATAACACCTTTATACTTTAACAGGTTGACTTTAAAAGAAGCATCTTCAATGGCAAAAATTATCTGCTTACCCTGAGATTGAGAAAGGTCTATCACCATATGCATAAAGTTTTTAAGTTTATCTGATAAATTACCCATTAAATATTCTTCCTTAAAAGCAATATAAAAATTTGACTCCTCCCCAAACCTTTCAGAAATGAAACTAGCAAGGCTTGGCAAAAAGACTGTCTCATCGCTTTCGGAGCTCTTTGCGTCCCTTCTTGCCATATCCAATACCGTTTTCTCTGATTTAAGAAAGTTTAAAAGATGACTTTCAGCATCTATAAAAGATTTATTCAGATCATCAGGAACTTCAGTTTTAAAAAAGCTTTCTGATCTATACTTATCAAGAATTTCTTCCAGCTTATGAAGTTGTTGAGTTACAGTCATTACGTGAAATCTTGAGAAATTGGCCTTTAAATTATGAATGTTTCTAAAAATTAAATCCACATCCATAACATCCGATTTCTTCATCAAGTCGAAAGAGTCTTTTGCATCTTCTATTAAATTCAAAAAATATCCGGGTTGCTCGAGTATTTTCAAAAACATTTGAACTTCTAATTTCTCTCTACTTGCCTTTTCTTCAAGCCTTTTTTCATTTGTTATATCAGAAGCTATGCAAATAATTTTTTCTATTTCTTTATTGTCTTCTTTATAAATAGGCCTAAAATCGAGCTTTATATACTTTTCTTCTTCTCCAAGATACGTCTTTGGGGCCAAAGGCAGAAGGTCTTTAAAGTTGATACTTCCCTTCCATACATTCTCACACCATTTTAAAAAGTTTTCCCGAGCATGGTCCTTAAGTCTTAAAACATCCTCAATTTTTCTTCCCTCGGTTTTCATTTTAAAATGCCTCTTCGAAGCAGCTGTTGCACCTTCTTCAATAACCCTTTCTTTATTGAAAACCATATAGCCTTCCGCCAAATTTTCAAGGAGCCTTTCTCTAGATAATTTCTCTTCATTTACATCGACCATCATTCCAATCAAACTTTGATTTAAAACACTCATCTTGTAAGTTTTTTCCTTAACTGATTTTTCGAGTCTTTCATTAAATGATTTCATTTTCTCCTGGGTCTCCTTTTCTTTGTCCTTTGATCGCTTAAGGAAAGAATTTAAAAGTGAAAAAGAAGTTGAGAAGAATATATAGAAAAAAATAAAAATTTTATCATCAAGTCCAAACTCAGGTGACATTTTAAACTTCAAAAACATAAAGGAAATTAAATAACTCAAAGATAATAAAAGGCTTTTTGCAAGGCCAAACCTTCCTAGAATAAAAAGATAAGAAGAGGAAAGCACCAGTATTCCCAAAAAGCCATCTATTTCAGGGTTTTCCTTTAAAGAAAAGTAAAGTGCCAGGAATATGTGTAGTAATAAAAATATTGTAAATTTTAAATCTGATACCTTTTTAAAATAAGGAATAGATGATATTTTTCCCTTAAAAATTTTTAGGGAAAGTTCCAAAAGGATAAGAATCAAAGGACAAAAAAGGAAAAGAGGCTCGTTTATTGTTCTTGATTTCATTTCCAGAAATGAAGAAAACAAAAAAGCCGAAAAATAAAATATTATCCAAGCACCTATTATTAGATAATACCTAATAAACGCCATATGGTCTTTAGGTTTCCCACGACCATCTTTCTCGCTTTCTTCAACGCTTTTTAAAAAAGGCCTTCCTTCTTTTAAACTCATTTAAACTTCACTAAAAAAAGTAATATTTCCCGCCTCTTACATATCGGATCTTTTTACTCAAACTATACTTTTTCTCACTAAAAGTTATTTAAAACCCATCTAAAAATTATTTAAAAACCCATCTAAAAAGCCTCGCTTTCCCTCTTTGTTTGGTCCAAGCGCCCTTTTAAAGTAAGATGAAACTAGAGATTTAGATTATTATTTACCTCAATAAAAGTTGTTTTTTAATGAATATTCAAGAATTTGAAAAATTTCTGATGGGACTCTCCAGAGAAAAATTTATCACTGGCAATATCTTTTTTTATGATAATTTCACTGAAATATTTTGGGCCGACAATTCATCAGAAAGTATAACAACTCAAATTACACGCCCTGTGAAACAAAAAAATGGTTATTCAGCTGACTTTGAAATATCAGATGGGGAACTTACCATTAACTATTATAAAGATGACCAGGAGCTTATGGAAAAATCAGAGAAAATGAGCTCTATGTTAATGGATAACTTTTTTGTCATGGCCTATATTGGAATTATAATTACTTTCGTTTTTTTGAATACCTTTTTAACAAGTTCAATCAATTAACGATCTACCTAGACTTTAACTTTACTTCTTTTTCAACTACCCCCACTATTTTTAAAAATAGGGCAAAAGTTTTGTCACTTAAAACCTGAAGAGGGCCTAAATATTGCTCAGTTTCTTTTCTAATTTGTGGAATATCCATATGTGGTCTATGCTTTTCAAGTTCACTTTCATTCACTTCATTATCAAGCCACCTTTCAATAAGGTCATGATTAACCTCTAAATGAAATTGAAAACCATAAACCTTTTGCCCGTAACGAAAAGCTTGATGGGGACAGTTCGTGGACGAAGCCAGGTTTACAGCTCCTTCTGGTATAGAAAAGGCATCTCCATGCCATTGAAATATTTTCTGATTTTCATCAAAAAACTCAAACAGAGGATCCTCTTTTCCCTCATTGTTTAGCTTAATATCAAACCAACCAATTTCAGGAGATGGACTTTTTGTTATTTCCCCACCTAAGGCCTTAGAAATTAATTGGGCCCCAAGGCAGATTCCTAATACAAAAAGATCTTGCTCTATGGCCTTCTTTATCCAATAAATTTCTTCTTTAAGATGAGGGTACTCATCAAGTTGATTAACACTCATAGGCCCACCTAAAACAATAAGCCCATCGTAACTCTCTAAATTGATTGAATCGACGTTTCCTCGAGAAAAGTTCACATACCTCATTCGAACCCCCCGCCTTTTCAATAAAGGATCGAAAGTCCCTAAAATTTCATGGGGTACGTGCTGAAAGATCAGAATTTTTGAGCTCACTCACACCTCTCTTCTTCACTTCTTATCGATGTTTATTTTACCATTTTTACAAATTTACGCTTTTTCTTAAATAGTCAGAAAAAAGTGTATGCTCTCTTACACCTTTTATAGATTCCAAGCTGTTGAGAACCTTCCCATTTTTGTCAGTAGCATCCACTTGAACCAAACCATAGGATAATTCCTTTAACCTAAAAATATATTTAGCAAGTTTAAGGTTTGTTGCCACATGAATGCGTTCAGGCCATTGGGAAAAAGGCAAACCATGAAGCCTCAAAGTTTTTTTCTTTTCCTTAAGTAAAGGGACCTTCTTATGTGTCTCATATTTTAATGAAGGGGAGTAAGCAATTATGCTATGGTGGTTTATTAACCTATAAAGTTCTGTAAATTGTAAAACCTTTACGAAGTCGTCTTTAGAAATATAAAAGTCAACGATAGGAGTTCCTGGGCGTAGCTCTTTATCAAAACCCATTCCCAGCATCCTAAAAATGTCGGAGTACTGAATGACCGTCCCCTCTTTTTGCCCTTCTAAAGCAGGTATGGCACCCCATCTTATCAGAGCAAGTGGACTAAAATATACGTCAATAGGATCATCCATTTGAAGGTTCAACTCCTTTCTTAGACCCTTTGTAACTAACTTCCCCAAGTCACTCGTTGGTAGGAACCCCCTCTCTATTCTTTTTTTATTTTTATAAATTGGAGTGTCATATCGGTATTGAGAACCCTTAAGAACCTTTTTCGAGATAAGTCGTTTATAAGACTCTATTTTTTCAAAAACTTCTTTATCAACTGGAATATTGTCATCAATTAAAACCAGGTGAGGCCTGGCCTTTTTCCGTGCCCTCACCCTACCCTTGAAGTATTCAAGCTCCAAGCGTCCAAGGAACCTTCCGTAAGAGCCGGCTTGGGCGAGGATCACCCCATTAGGTCCGTTTAAACTTTCATAAACTCTGTGAGTGTGGCCTGCGATAATAACATCAAGTCCTTCAACCTTCCTAGCGAGCTCTTCATCCTCTGGTGAACCTCCATGGATCACTACCACAACGACGTCGGCTTTCTTTTTCTTTTTTAAAATATCCGTCCACTTTTGAGTTAAGGCCACAAGGTCTTTCATTCTTGCTTTTGACCCTGCATCCTTGTAACCAACAAAGGAAACCTTCTCCCTATCGCTCAGGCTTGCAAAAGCAGCATCAGGTCCCAGGAGACCAATCAAACCTAGTTTTAGAGTCCGCCCCTCGTGGTGAACCTCCTTTACAAGAACTTGATGAATTAATTTCTTTTTTTTCAGGTCCTGACTAAAAGCTCCTCCTCTAAACTCTCCATCAGTTTTATTCATAAACTTCTTCAAAAAGGAATTTTTGCCGGCTTCATCTAAGTTACTCACAACAATATTGAATGTTGGCTTCATCGCGCGGGCCTTTTCAAGCATTGTTTCAAGGCCGTCTTCGCCTGCATCAAACTCATGGTTTCCCAAAATAATAGCATCGTAATTAAGGGCCTGAAAAAACTCAAATTCCGGGGCAGATTTAATGTCCTTTCGAGGGGCCAAAGTGTGAAATAAAGTCCCTGAAAAGTAATCTCCTGCATCTAAAAGTAGGTAAGGCTCCTTTGACTCCTTTTTTTCAAGAACCTGCTCTTTAATCTTGAAGGCCAAACGAGCGTAATGACCTTTTACCGGGTCTCTGTCTTTTATAAAACGTGTGAAATAGTGATCGGGCCCCGTACCCTCAAAATGTGAATGAAGATCATTTGTATGGAAAAGGGTAAAGGGAAAAGGCTTTTTAAAATCCTTATATATTTCTCTTTTTCGACCTCCCCCAGCAAAAGCCTCCTCGGCAAAAATCAAAAAAAGAAAAAAAGAAAAAGTAAAAAAAATATTCAAAGAGAACCGCACGCTTTTTCTGGTCATTGAATGATGCCCTAAAGCTTGGTAATTATTTATATTTTCCACAAATTCTCCTCAAAAACTTTGTTTCTAAATTAATGACTAATTTATCAAAAACAACGTGTAAAGGAAGAGAAAAAGATCACCTCAAAATTGACAAAGCCTTCCGTGGAAGGGTAATTGCACTGCATGAAAAAATCTTTTTTTAAACTCACCCTTAGTCATATCATTCACCTCGTCGCGGTCTTTTTTTTGGTCTCTACTGCAAAGAGTGGTTTTTCATCCACAAATCTAGCGCCTCCACGCCCAGAAAATAAAAAAAGCCCCATTCCTCAAATCTGTTTGGATGCCTTATCAATTAAATCAAAAGTATCCGAACTGAAATGGACCCTTAGACCGGGTAAAGGTTCTAAGGGGAATGTACGCTTCATTTATCAAACGATCCTCTCTGGAAAAGGAGGGGCCCAACTAAGCATTGAAAAAAAGTCTGTGCCTCAAAAAACTCTCTACCTATCTTTAAAAACATTGAAACAAATCGAATTTTATAAACTTAATCCGTCCTCACCAAAAAAGTGTCACGTTACGCTTTTACGCAAAGAAAAAAAGACTAGAGAAAACTCCCATTACAAATTAACTGGGTTTAAGACCAAAACGAGTGACTTTACGGACGATGATCTCAAAATGCTTCTTAAAGAGTCCAAGAAAGGGATTATTTATTTATGGAGTCCTCATATGCCTTATTCTGTAGGCTCTCTATATCCTCTTCAAAATGTTGCCAAAAAGTTAAAGCTTCCTTTGACTATTTTGATGGACCCTCTTGCAAATGATAAAGAGATAAAAAAAGTTACAAAGCAGTTTTCCTTACCCTCAAAGCTAACGAGAAGAAATAAGGCAGAGCGTCTCCACCTTCAAGGTGCATCCCTCCATTTTCCTAATTATTTCTTCTACAAAGAAGGAAAAATTTCTCATGTACAACTCTTTGGTGCTAAAGGTGAAGAAGCTATTCACGAAGCCTTAGAGAAAGCGGCTTCAAAATAAAAGGAAGCTTTTAAATGAACACACCTAAACTTGTTAAAAAACTAAAGTCATTTCACTTTTTCCTAATCTTTTTTTCTCTCTTTATCGGATCCTACGATATGGCCTATTCCAACCCTAAGGAATGGTCGGTTGAAATGACCATGGCACCGAAAAAAGATCCAAAATACTTTTTTAGACCAGTTCCTGATTCTCCCTTCATTTCCTATACCTCTGGAACAAGGAATTATCTTCTTAACATGGAGACAGGAAGGGAAATTAACATTCCTCACTGGGTCGATGCAATTCCTACCCCCTTTAAAGGCCTCGTGACTATTCCCAAGCTTGTTCCCAATATAAGGGTTGCTCCTAGATACGGTTTTATACCGGAATTTGGCTCTATGGAGTTTTATAGAACAAATGACCTCCTTAAAGGTAAAAAAAGACCCTTTTTTAAGGACCGTACTCTCCCAGGCGCCTATCAAACAATGGCCATTATTGAAAAAAACGAAGACAAAATAATCCTCAGGATGGTTACTGAAAGTTTTTTAAATAAAAAGAATGTCTTCCTTCAGGATTATGAAATTTTGCTAAACCATGACCAGTCTCCAAAAAAAATGCGAACGCTTTACAGAAGGGCAAAAAAGTTTTGTCCCAATATTGAAGTATCACTTCCTATGCTCTCAAAAAGTGGAAAATATTTTGCGGCCGTAGACCCTAAATCAAGACATATGAAGATTTATACAATGGATGATAAGTTTAAATGCCACCTTTTTAAAGACCTTCAAATGCCCACTGGCAAAGTCGATTTCTCCTACGACGATAAACTTATGGCCTTTCACGTTTCTCCCGTGAACCCAAAAGATGTCGCCTATGTTGTCAAAACTCAAGATTTGAGTAATCAGATTGATATTATGACTTATAACCTCGAAACAGGTTATTTCAATTGGGTGAGTGAATGTAAAAAATCAAATTGTTATTACCCAAGCTTTACCCCAGACGGCTCCCTTTATTATATGAAACAAAAAGCTAATGCCTCTTATGAATTTGTTAAATTAAAAAGAAAGGTCCAATAAGATGAAAAAACTAATTTTTTCCCTCTCTCTTTCCTTTTCCCTATTTTTTCTGCCCCTTAAAATGGGCCAAGCGTTGGGTTCACTCGCTCACTCCCTGAACACCCAAAAAAATGTCCAGGTCATAGCCCACAGAGGCTTTAGCTCCAAAGCCCCTGAGAACACTATGGCGGCCATAAAAGAGGCCTTTCTCTCTGGGGTTTCCCATATCGAAATAGACGTTCAATTAAGTAAAGATGGTGAAGTTATTCTTTTTCACGACTCAAGTCTTGATCGAACGACCAACGGTTATGGTAAAGTGGCCTACAAAACACTAAAAGAACTCAAAAGCCTTGATGCTGGTTCTTGGTTTTCTTCTCAATTTAAAGGAGAAAAAATACCGACTCTCGAAGAAGTCCTAGAATGGCTTCCCCAAGAAGGTGTTACTTTAATAATAGAAGTAAAATCGACAAAAGGAATCTTTGGTATTGAATCTAAGATTGCCTCCCTCCTCCAAAAAAGCGGTAAAGGCCATCAAGTTTGGCTTAAATCCTTTGATAAATCAGTCCTCTACAAATTTGAAAAGCTAGTTCCCGAAATTCCGAAAGTTTTTGTTTTTGTGGCCCACACAGAAACCTTAGGTATCACCTTAGGAACGAGTTTAGATTGGAGCGACCTCTTTAAAGAATTAAAGTCAATTAATGTTTCCTACCTCCAGCCTCACAGCTTTTTTCTTACAAAATCACTTTCTCGCAAGTTAAAAGGGCAAGGCTTTAAACTTATTGCTTGGGGAGTTAACTCAAAAAGGAGGCTCAACCAAATGGTGGATAGGAAAGTTGACCTTATCGAAACAGACTACCCTTTATGGGCATTAAAAAACCTCTAAAAGACTCATTTTTCACCCTCTTTTTAAATACCTTGGATTCAAAGTTAAAAAGTCCAATAAATGGAGGGTGAAAAATTTAAGAGGATTTACATTTTACGGCTTTTTTTTATTTTAAAATTAAATCTTTAGATACTATTGGTGCCCCTATTGTCTTTCCCTTCTTTTTCTCTTTAAATAGCAACCATCTTTTTTTAAATTTAGGATTATTTCAACCAGAGGTGGAAAACAGTGAACTTTTCTGAATACCAAAGCTATGATGGGATTGGTCTTGCTGAGCTCGTAAAAAAGAAAGAAGTCACTCCTAGAGAGCTCATGAAGGTCGCAATTGAGAGGGCCAACCAGGTAAATCCCAAAATTTTCGCTATCAATACTCCCATGTATAGCGAAGGCCTCAAAATGGCAGACTCCGAACTTCCAAAAGGTCCTTTTGAAGGTGTTCCCTTTCTCCTAAAGGACCTCCTTGCTGATTATAAAGGCTTTCCCATGGCCAATGGATCCATGGCCTATAAGAAATTTAATTTTGTTTCTGATGGTGACGCTGAAATAGTGAAACGGTTTAAAAAAAGTGGTGTGGCCATTTTTGGAAAAACCAATACACCTGAGTTTGGGATTCTTGGATTTACGGAGCCCAAGGCCTTTGGAGCAAGTCGAAATCCATGGAATACAGATTATACAACAGGAGGGTCATCAGGGGGCTCGGGCGCTGCCGTTGCTTCAGGAATAACCCCTTTAGCTTCAGCTGGAGATGGACTTGGTTCAATCCGAATTCCCTCCTCTTGCTTAGGTCTTTTTGGCCTTAAACCATCCAGGGGTCGCAATCCTTCCGGTCCAAAAGCAGGAGAATACTGGGCAGGAGCCGTTTCACAACACGTCTTAAGCCGCTCAGTCAGAGACAGTGCCTGTATGCTCGACCAAACACATGGACCAGATATTGGTTCTGCTCAACAAATCGCTCCTCCTGAGCAACCTTTTTTACAAGGGATTGAAAGAAATCCAAAACCTTTGAAAATTGCCTTTACCTTAAAGCATCCGCTTGGCTTTGATATAGATAAAGATTGTCAGGAAGCTGTCTTAAAAACAGCAAGGTTATTAGAAAACCTAGGCCACACTGTCGAGGAGGAAGGACCTCGCTTCAACGGAGAAGAGTTGGCCAAAGTATGCCTTACGATGCTCATGGGGCAAGTTGCTGCTGACATTGATGAGACGCAGGAGCTTATGGGAAGCCAATCCATCAAGCAACTGGAGCTCGTCACACAAACACTTGGCCTTCTTGGAAAAAGTTTAAGTGCAAGTCAATACGTTGCGGAAAAAAGAAAGTGGTTCCATTACGGTCAAATGATGGATAAATTTCACCAAAATTATGACATCCTCGTTACACCAACTATGGCACAAAAACCCTTTAAAACGGGATCTCTTCAGCCAAAGCCTTATGAAAATGTCCTTATGAAATTGGCCAATACTCTGGGACTAGGCAAGCTCCTCCTTAAATCAGGCATCGTTGAGGAAATGGCCAAAGAGAACTTAAGAGTTGTCCCTTTTCTTCAAATAGCTAACTTGACTGGTCAACCGGCCATGAGTGTTCCCCTTCACTGGACAAAAGAAAACCTCCCTATTGGTGTCCACTTTATTGCTCCCTTTGCCCAAGAGGGAATGCTACTTCAACTTGCCGCACAATTAGAGCGAAGTGCGCCATGGTCCCATAAGGTCCCCAATCTATAGGGGCCTTAATGCCATTAAGAGATTCTTTTAGTCTCCTTTTACCCCTAAATTCCTATGCAGTCTTTTCAAGAATTAAAAAGCTAAGGACATAACCTATTGTTTTTAAAAGTATTTTTCTTAGTTTTCCAAAACTGGCATGACTCTTGCTTATGAATAGACAACAGGGCAAGGCCCCGAACCTCTAGGAAAAGATGGCATCTACTTACCACCCCTCTATTCCTACCAAAATTTTCCCCACAAATTCTTCACGATCCCACCTTAGGCCATCTTTCCCTGTGCGAAATAAACCAAGCAACTTCCCCTTTTTCTTATTAGGCCGTTTCATGTTTCCTAAAGAAAGATTAGACTAAAGAGAAGGCAGAAAAGTTTTTAAAGGAGAGGGAATGACTTTTAAACCCATTTCACAAATCATTTATGGAACTGCATGGAAAGAGGACAGAACACCAGAACTTGTTGATTTGGCAATTCAAAAAGGCTTCAGGGCCTTTGATACAGCAAACCAACCCAAACATTATCAAGAAGACCTCGTAGGTCAGGCCCTTCAAGAAGCTTTTTCAAAAGGACTAAAAAGAGAAGACTTTTTCATACAAACCAAGTTTACACCACAAGGTGGCCACGACCACAGAATCCCCTACTCATTAGATAAACAACTTCCAGAAAGAGTTCAAGAATCTTTTGCCAGTTCTCTTCGGAACCTCGGAGTTGAGACTCTTGACTCATATTTACTCCATGGGCCGCACTCCTTTCCTGGTTTATGCAAGGAAGATATGGAAGTTTGGAAATCACTAGAAGATATTTATAAGTCTGGAAGAACCAAAAGTATTGGTGTCAGTAATGTAAACATGCAACAATTAGAAACCCTTTGCGAATTGTCTTCCGTGACTCCTATGGTTGTCCAAAACCGATGTTATGCAGATAGAGCATGGGATCAGGAAGTAAGGGATTTTTGCAAGCAATATAGTATCCTTTATCAGGGTTTTTCTCTTCTAACGGCCAACCCTTCTGTTTATAAAATAAGAGAAATTGGCCAATTGGCATCTAAATACAAGGTAACAATAGGACAATTGATTTTTAGGTTTTCCAGCCAAATTGGTGTTATTCCTCTTACGGGTACAACAGATCCGATACATATGGAAGAAGACCTAAAAATATTTGAGTTTACCCTAACAGAAGAAGAAATTCATCTTATTGAAACTTGCTCAATTTAAAGTTTTCTTAGGAATAAGGAAAGTTTTTCCTTTTTTTCCAATGTTTAAAGTTTTTATCTATTACATAATTAAAGTTCCGAAACTTGAATAATGGAAAAGAAAAAAGGAACTTTTTTATTTATTAATCAAGATGAAAAATCTCAACTTGTTTATTGGACATTTGCATGGTCCCTCCTTTTTTTTTTTAGCATTCTTTACTTTAATGGTCTTAGCGTTCCTCATTCAAAACTTTTAATATTCGGTTTTCCCATACCACTTCTTACTTTTCAGTACTTTTTCCATAAAAAAATAAAAGGTTCTTCCTATCAATTTTGGCCCCACATCCATGGAGTTTTAACTATTACACTAGCACTCCAGTTTAGTGACTATATTATTGGGCCCTTATTATTTTTATCACTTTCGCTTTACTCTATTTCACTTTTAAGAATGTATGGATTTACTCCAACTCTCGTAAGTGGAGTAAGTTACCTACTCATTACGTGCCTTGGTATCCATCTTACAACAGGTACCTTATCCTTTAAAAAAGATTCATACCTAATAATGATGCCATTTTTTATTTTTCTTTTTTCATTAATAAATAGTCTTGTAAAAGAAAAAGTCGATACCCTCGAAGATCAAAGTAAGGATTTGGAAAAGAAAAACAGTAACCTTAATCAATATCTGGAAAAGTTCTGGGATTTAACTAGCCACTTTAAAGACCAAAATAAGAAATTAAAAGACCTAGATGAACAAAAGACAAACTTTTTTCAAAGTTTGTCTCATGAGTTGAGAACACCAATAACTCTGATTGAAAACCCTTTGAACGAGTGTTCTAAAAGATACCCATTGGATAAGGAGTTAAAGGTTGCTTTAAAGAACTCAACGAGGCTCCATCACCTTGTCAACCAGTTACTAAATTTTCAAAAAGCCGTAGTAAATAAGGATAAAATTAAACTAAATCCAATAAATCTTATAAAATTTTGTGAAAATGTATCAAAAACCTTTGGCCCTACCTGTGAATCTAGTAAGCTAAAATTCAATTTCCTAATAGGTGAGGAAAATTTCGATAGGATCACGATAGAAGATTACAGATTTTATATTGAGATCAACCTGGACTCTTTGGAAAAAATTCTCTTTAACTTACTGGCCAATGCTTTTAAATACTCTCCGAGAAATGGAACCATCACGCTCTCTATAACTAAGCATGAACATAATTTAAGAATTGGAGTCAAAGACCAAGGCCCAGGAATCCCCAAAAAGGATCAAAGCAAAATTTTTCAATCCTTTGTACAGGTCGACTCAAATAATGGAAAGGAAGGTACGGGCCTTGGTCTCTCACTTGTCAAAGAACTAGCAGAAAGTATGAAGGGCTCAGTGGGTATTGAAAGTGATGGAAAGAATGGATCCTACTTCTGGGTTGATTTTCCTTCTTTTAACCCTAGAAATATTATAGATTTTGTCCTTATTATACCTAAAAAAGAGGATACTTCAGACTACAGAAAATTATTTTTGAAAGACTTTACCTGGGAAAAAATTCATACACTAAAAGATCTCAAAAACTTTTCAAATTTATTTTATCCAAAAATTATTCTAATAGACCCAAGATTGGAAGACTCGCAGGAAAACCTTGAGTTATGGGAAAATATAACAGATTCGATTCCAGACTCTTACTTTTTATCGCTTGAAAAGGAAGATAAAATAGATAACGAGTTAAAGTTGATAATGAAGAAAAAAGTCGCTGAAAGCTTAATAAAGGACCGTCCAATTTTATTTGATTATGAGTTAAGAGATCTTTTAATCGTTTCACTGAAAGATATTTATCTAAGTGAATATGAGGGATTCTTGAATCAAACTCAAAAGGGCAAGGCAAAAAGGAAAATAGACTTTGTCCAAACAATAACAGAGGCCAGAAAAAGATTAAAAGGAAATAAGTATAAGTGCATCATGATTGATTTAACCCACTTTGAATATGAAGGGATTCATTTATTAAAATTCTCTCACCTTATTTCATCTCTTACAAAAAAAGTTGCCGTAATAAATCCTGATGTTCTCAAAAGACGTAAGAAAGACATAATGGATGTACCCTACATAGACCGTTACTTCATTTCTTTTGAGTTTAACCCTATTATTAAGGTTATAGAGGACTATATACAATCTTCTAAGATCATCTCTACTGAATCCTATGCTTTAAAAAACTGGATATTTGAATACAAGGGAAAGAGTGATGATAGTGGAGAGGAAGAAACAGAGGAATCTTTCGAATTAACAAAAGAGGATTTAAAAACTGATATAGGAAGTGGGCTGAATATATTGATTATAGACGATATAAAAGATATGAGGTCTCTTCTAAAGAATATTCTTATGCCTCATGGCTATAAAGTCTCCTTAGCTAAAAATCCTGAAGAAGGCCTAAAAAAGGTCCGTAAAATAAAACCTGACCTAGTAATTGTAGATTGGATGATGGGTGAAACAAGTGGAATTGATTTCATAAAAAGTATTAGGTCGGATCAAAAAAGTAAAACGACGCCTATTATTCTTTTAACCGCTAAAAGTGACGAGGAAAGTAGAACAACTGGGGTCAAATCTGGAGCAGATGCCTTTTTAGGAAAACCCTTTAATGAGGTAGAGCTTGTTAGCCTTGTAAGAAATTTAACCAGACTTAAAGAAAACGAAAAAAAACTTTCTGAGCGCTCTCATCATCTTCTCGTTTCTAAAATGGAAATGGAATATTTAATGGATGAAATTTATCATCAACAAAAAAATCAAAGAGAAATTCTTAACACCATTCCAGAAGCACTACTTCTCTTTGATGAGGATGGGGTGATCTCCGATGTAGGGTCAAAAATTTCAGAAGACATTTTTGGGAAGTTAATTTTCAAAAGTGACCTCCTTAGTCCGAACGAAAAACATTATATTTGGGATATTCTTGAATTAGAAGGCGATAATTTAGAAACCTTTAAGAGTTGGCTAAAAAGGGTGTGGGAAGGAAAAATATCCTTTAAAGACCTGGCCCCTTTGGCACCAAAAAATTTCAAAAAAAATAAAGATCAATATATTGAGTTAACCTTCGCGCCTATCTATTCAATTGAAGAAAAGAATAAACTTATAAAAATGGTCCTCGTAGGAAAAGACAGGACAAAAGAAAAGGCCTTGGAAGAAGACATTAAAAAGGAAGTTGAAAATAGTAAGCTTGTAAAAAAGGCCCTGGAGTATCCAACAGACTTTATAGAAATTATTCTGGATTCTCAGGAATTAGAAAAGAACTATCAGGATAATTTAGAATCAAAAGATACTTTTTTTAGGTTCATCCATACTTTAAAGGCCAGGATGAGCTTTTTCAAAATTCATGATCTAATCAATGTTATTCATAGCTTAGAAAGCGCTATTTTTGAAAAAAACAAAGAAAAGTTAATAACAGAAATAAATAAATTTAAAGATGAATTAAATAATTTTGCTGAGAATAACTTTATTTTAATAGAATCCTGCAAAAGGCATGCTCTTGAAGAAAATAAATCGATTCCAACCCAGGATATTCTAAAATTATTCACTTCAAGTAATGGAGTCGATGACATTAAAGAACAGATTTATTCAAACTACGTATTATCGGACTTAAAGTCAAACTTTATAAAGTATAAAAAGTATACTGAAGAAGCTTCAATGAATAAAGGAAAACTCATAAATTTTGAAATTGAAGGTGAAAGTATAAAAATAAATAAAATAAAGTTAAAAAGCTTTTTAAATTCGTCTATTCACCTTTTTAGAAATATGATTGACCATGGTATTGAAGATGAAACAGTAAGAATAAATAAGAAGAAACCTAAAGAGGGAACCATAAAAACAAACTTCAAGATAGAAAATGACATGATAAAAATGACCTTTACAGATGATGGCGCAGGCCTGGATTTAGATAAAATAAAAAGAAAATGTGTTGAAAAGAGCTTATTACAAGAAAGAGACTTAAGTAAAGTCTCAAACCAGGAGTTATTCTCTTATATTTTCAGACCTGAATTTTCTACAAAAGACACAGTCAATTTAATTTCTGGTCGCGGCATAGGAATGGAATCATTAAAAGAAGAGGTCGATAATTTAAATGGAACCATTGAAATTCAAAGCAAAAAAGATGAGGGGACCGTCTTTATTATTAAAGTTCCTTATAAAGAAGCTTCCTAAATTTTTAAAAACCTCAGAAATAAAAATAATCTTTCCTAAAATTTCCTAGCTTTAACTTAATTAACTGTAATTTATTTAAATTATTTTTTTTTCACCTCTCAATTAAACAAATAACCATTAAATCCACTAAACCCGCTAAACAGAAAAATAATAGTCAAGTATTAAAAACCTATGACCGATTAAATATATCAGTAATTTAGAGGAAAAATAAATATGCTGAGAGTATTTATTATTTTAATTATTAACTTAATTGTCATATTGGATGCCTCCCAGTTATATGCTGATGTTGGTGTTGATCTATTACAAGGAAAAGAAATCTATAAGATTGGTCGTCAAGTATCAATCTTAGAGGACCCTTTAGGTAAGCTAACAATAGATGATGTCTCAAAAGAAGAATACAACCCCAAATTTAAGAGAAGTAAAAAAGATGTACCAAGTTATGGTATAACGAATTCAACTTTTTGGGTGAAAGTCAAAATCAATAAGCTAACTCATCAATCAAGCTCCTGGTTTTTATCTTTTGAACAAGTTTGGTGCGATTATTTGGAGTTTTACAGATTTGTTGATGGCAAATGGTCAGCAATCAAAACTGGGGACCGAGAGGTCTTTTCAACAAGGGAAGTTAAAAATAGAAATTTTGTCTTTAGAATTAACCTAAATCAAAAAAATAAGACTTATTATTTTAAAATAAAATCAAATGATGGAGTTCAGGTACCTCTTAAACTCTACTCCCCTACGGCCTTTACTGAGGTTGAAAACTTTAAAATGGCGGGCTTTGGTATTTTTTACGGCATTATGATTATTATGATTTTGTATAATTTATTTATTTTTATAAGTACGAAAAGCATAAGTTATTTTTATTATATCTGTTTTATTGGTACTTCAACTCTCCTAAATATGGCAACTAATGGCCTTGCTTATCAATTTTTATACCCTGACTGGATTTGGTTTCAAAATGAAGGATTTATCTTAAGAGGAATGATGACAGGGTTTACACTTTCTCTTTTTACAACAAGTTATTTAAATATTGGAAAAAAGAACCCTCTCTTAAAAAAGATTTGGCGGGGAATTAATATAACGTGCTTTGTCTTCATTGGGCTTTCTACTTTTCCTTTTTACAAGACGTTTCTGCCTTTAGCCTATCTTTTCATGGCACTTTCCTTTGGCCTTTGCTTTGTTTCGGGAATTATAAAAATTAGGGAAAATTACAGGCCTGCCAAATTTTACCTCATGGCCTTTATCTTTTTATTTGGCGGAGCAATCTTCCAAATTGGACAAATTGCTGGCTATCTCCCTTCCTGGTTTATTTTTGCAAATGGCTATCAAATTGGTGGGGTCATTGAAGTCGTCCTTCTCTCTTTGGGGCTAGCTGACATTATTAACACCCTTTTAGAAGAAAATGTTAAGGCCAATGAACTACTCGAAGATGCGAACTTAAATTTGGAAGACAAAGTTAAAAGAAGGACAATTGATCTCTCCATGGCATTAAATGATATTTCAAACCTTTTAGATAATATGAGGCAAGCCGTCTTTACGATTTCAAAAGACTGTATTGTTCAAAAACCAGTTTCTAAGTACTCCTCAACTATTTTTGGCCATGAAATTGTCGAAGAAGATATTTTTAAAAACCTCTATTTTAATATTGATAAGAGCTCTGAATTGTATTCGACAATTAAGTTTTCTTTTGGAATTTTATTTGGAGCAGATGACCTTCAATGGGAAATGGTTAAGGACCACTTTCCCACAAAAATTAATCTAAAATCAGATTTTATTGAAAAGGAAAAAATCTTAAAAGTCGCTTATAGTCCTCTTTATAATGATGAGGGTCTTATTGTAAGTGTTATGCTCATTGTAGAAGACATTACAGAAATTCAAGTTCTAGAAAAGAAAATGCAAGCCCAACAAGAAGAGATATCAAAGAGAGGAAAAATCCTTCAAGAATTGGCGACGAATAAAAAAGATGAAATTCAAACTTTCTTTGACAACGCTAATTACCTTTCTAACGAGGCGGTCTCCCTTTGGAAAGTTATAAGGGCCCAATATCAAAAGGGCGAAGAGGCTATAAAAAATGAACTGAATAACTTCTTAAGGAACCTTCACACAATCAAAGGAAACTCAAGAATTTACGGCTTTACTGCCATTGGTCAAAAAACCCATGAAATTGAGTCCATGGCCATTCAGTTAAAACAAAATAACCTTGCTGGAAGAGGAATGGACGAAATGAACCTCTTGATGACCTCCCTTTATGAGCTCCGAGGGCAAATTAATGAATACTTTAAACTGGCAAGGGATATTTTTGGAGTTGAATCGGAAGATGACTCCAAGTTTAAAAATGAGTTTCATGAAATCTATAAAGATTTTGAGTATTGGTTTGGACAACCTTACTTTAATGGAAAGGGAGCAAGTTCTCTTCTAAGCAGTCAGCTCTCTTTTTTAATCAATATTTTTAACCTGGACGATGAAACAAGAGTAAGAATATTTGACTCGATACGAGGTAACCTCCACTCTTTAAAAGGAATTGCACGCTCTATGAACGAAAGAGGTTTATCTGAAAACATACACCTCTTTGAAACGACAATTCATACTTTATTGCTTGGTGATTCCTTAACAAAAGATGAAATAGATAATTCATTTAAAAAACCATTATTTGAAATTAGAAAGAGTGCGAAGGATATGTATATTGGCTCCTCAGCCTTTAAACCTTTCAATCATCAAAGTGAAGTTTGGGTTAATTTTTTCGTTGGTTTTTTTAACCTGGTTTCACTCTTTAAAGAATCAGGTCCTGAAAAAAAGGAAGATGCTATCCACGCTCTCTATTCTTTAAATTATAAATCAATTGGCCATCATTTTCTTTATATCCCGACTCTTTTAAGGTCCGTTTATGAACTTTTTATTAAAGAAGACTCTATTAACAAAGAAAAAATCAGGGTAACTTTTCAAAGGATATGGCAACACTTCAAATTTCTTATTCAAATTGATATCGAAAAAACAGTTCCAGAAAAAGAAAGAGAAAGCTTTAAAAATAAGCTTTCCAAGCCTTATAAAAAAGAGGAATGGGAACAAGTTATTAAGGCTATGACTGACGAATTGAGCCTTTCCGAAGAACCCCTTATAATTAGGATTTTTAATGTTTTAATCTATGAACAAGTCTCTATTAACACCTTTATTGAAAACATCAATTTTTTGGAAAATGAATCAAAAGAGCACCTAATTTTTGAGGATATTGTGCCTTTAACTGATGTAAGTTCTTTCTTAGGTGATGTCTATTCGAGCTTAAGACATAACTTTGTGAGTGAATCAATTCAAAGCATAATGATTTTAAAGAAGATTAAAAGTAAGACCCTTGAAAACCTTATTACGATTATGGAAGGAATCGATGAAGGGTGGTTCCCCTATTTAGAAAGCATCGATTTATTAAGGTTTTTAAGAGATTTTATTAAAGAGCAGGAGCCCGATGGAGATGAATCGGTAGATAAAAACACTAAGCCTGAAACCTATGAAGTTATGGTTCACAACTTTAATCATTTAAAAGACAAGGTCATAAAAGACCTTGAAAATAAAAAGGCATTTTCTAAAAAGGATGTAGACCTTTTATTTGAGGAATTAAAAAGGGTTCCAGTTAAATTTTCCTTAAAGAATCTAAAAGTTATGGCCATGGAAATGGGAAAAAGCTTAGGCAAAAAAATCAATTTTTCAATAAAGGGAGAGCAAGGGGCCATTAGTAAAGAATCTTTAAATTTATTGAAAGATGCTATCGTTCATCTGGTTAGAAATTCAGTAGACCACGGTCTTGAAAAGCCTGATGAAAGAAAATTATTAAATAAAGATGAGTATGGCAATATAGAAATCAAGTGCTATAGGAATGAGAAGTACCAATTCGTTTTAGAAATTAGAGACGATGGGAGGGGAATCCTTAAAGAAACAATTATTAAAAAGGCCATCGAACAAGAGTTTTATACTGAAACAGATATAAAGCTTATGTCCGATGAAGAAAAACTCAACATTGTCTTTTTACCCAATTTTAGTACCAAGGAAAATGTTACGGAGATTTCAGGACGAGGGATCGGAATGGATGTGGTTAAAAAGAACGTAGAAAAAATTAATGCCGAAATAAACTTAGAAACAGAAGAAGGAAAGGGAACGACTTTTAAAATAAGTCTTAAAGCATAATGGAAAAAAAAGACAAAAATCTTATTTTGATTCTTTCTAGTTCTGACTCTTTAGGGTTAGCAGAAGACTTGATTTCTCACATTAAAAAAACCTCACTAAAAAATAATGACATTAAATTTTTCAATTCGGATGAAATAAAAAAAATAAATTTCCTACATAAAAATGACCCTATTAGTGACATAGTCAAAATAAGAAGTCGATATAGAAACGCTTGTGTCATTAATATGGATTTAGACTCCGACTTCTTCACGGTGGTCACAAGCGATTTATTTGATGAAAATTCTCTAATCCTTATTACTAAAGAAGCAAACATTAAAGATAGAAAAAATCACATTCTCTATAAAAATAAAAAATTTCATCTCGAAATAGAGTTAAAAGAAACAATTGATTTTTTAAATCTTTTCTTTTTAAACCCTGAAAACATTTTAACTTTTTATAATCATCGATATGCTTTAGTAAGAGAAATTATCAAATTAATGTTTAAACAAAATGACCTTGTCCTGGATCATTTTAAATATAGCATGATCAATGAGTCTTTGTTAGATAGAGTTCCTCTTATTCATGGAAAGAGAGACTTTACTAAATACCTCTATTCTTTAGAAGAAAATTCTCTTGAAGTCGAAGCCTTCTATAATTCTCTGAGACTTCACAAACCTTTTTCAAAAGAAAATTTCCCTTTAATAAAAGATTCCCTAATAAATAACATTTTGCCTGAAATAGTAAAACGAGGTCAAAAGGAACTAAAAATTGAAGTTTTGTGCTCTGGTAATGGTTATGAGTGCATGATACTTAGTTATATTATTGAAAATTATATTAAAGATAAAAAATTAGATTTAAATTTTAAGATTTTTGCTAAAGAAGCCTCTGAAGATCATTATAAAGACTTAATGTTTCGAAGCATAAAGTCCTCATTTTTTGAAGAATATAAAAGTTATATTATAAAAGACGATTTAACTAGGCAAAGAAATGGTAAGGATTATTTTAAAGACGAATATAGAAATAATATCGTTTACTCAAAAGGTTGCTTTGTAGAAGGTCCTTTTCTTTTAAACGCTGATATTGTTATTTTATTTAATAAATTAAATTATTTAAAAGAAAATAAAAAACAAAGTTTTTTCAAAAATCTAACCTTTATTCTTAAAGAAAATGGTTTTTTTATGGGAAATACGCTTGAAGAGGTTCCTGAAGCGCATAGAGCCTCTTTTGAAGGCGGTACGGGGCAAGACACTCCATACATCAAATTAGTTAAACCTCCCAAGCTACATGAGGTAAGTCAATTTATTGCTGGCTTAATGGGAAATTTGAAAGAAGAAAGAACTGACAAAATTCAAACCATGCAAAAAACCAATGTTCAAGAAAGTAAATTTCACTACACTCAAAAAGACGATATCATTAACGAACTTAAAAAGCAGTTATCTCTTGCTAAAACATCTTTAAGTGCTGCAACTATGAGTTATGAACAGTCCTATAAAGACCAGCTTGAGACTTTAGATGCCCTTAAAAATGCCAATAAAGAATTGTCTGAGTATAGAGATAATTTAATTAGAATGGTTGAAGAAAGAACCAAAGAATTAAAAGAGTCCAATGAGTCGCTAAAAAAAAGAGAAGCCGAACTAAAAGATAGTAATGAATTGCTTGAGAATATTCAAGAAGACCGTTCACTTTTTTTTGCTAAGCTAAGCCATGAACTAAGAACTCCTCTTAATTCAATCCTTGGCTTCTCAGAAATTTTAAAAAGTGAACTTAAAAGAAAAAATTTAAATAAAGAGCAGGACTTCATTCAGTGCATTAAATCCAGTGGAGATTCTCTTTTAAGCCTCATTGATTCCGTCATGGATTTTACTAAAATTGACTTAAATCAATTAAAGGTGGAAAACACTAATATTAACCTTTATGAATTCTTAAAAGACTTATCTATCTTTTACACCAACCAAAGCCTCACAAAAGGAATAGAGTTTACCTTAGAGTGGGATGAAGAAGTGCCTGAGTGGATTACTATTGATAAACAAAAGCTCAAACAGGTTTTAGACAACCTTATAGGAAACGCTTTAAAGTTTACTGAAAAAGGGACTATAAAAGTAGATGTTAAAAGCTACTTTTTTGGAACAGATAAGAAAACAATCGACCTTATTTTCAACATTGAAGATACAGGCATTGGGATAGAAAAGGAAAAGTTAGGAAGCCTTTTTAAAAGTTTTTCTCAAGTTCACGACCCGGAAAGGACTATTGAAAAAGGCACCGGTCTTGGGCTTTATATTTCCAAACAAATTGTTGAAAAATTAAATGGAAATTTGCTTGTCAGCTCACAATTTGGAATAGGAACCAATTTTAGTGTTACCTTGAAAGATGTTACCCTAGGCTTTGAAGAAGAAACCACTGCCACTGAAAAGTCCTTTACTTTTTTTGGTCAAACAATTTTAATTGCCGATGATGTCCATATGAATTTGACCCTTTTGAAGGCCTACCTCTTCAATTACGACTTAAATATTGAGACGGCCCGGGATGGAGAGGAACTTCTTTATAAGGTAAATAGAATTAAACCAGATTTAATTGTAACCGACTTTAAAATGCCCACTTTAAGTGGTGATGAGGTCATGAAAGCTTTAAGGAGTCAAAATAATAAGATACCAGTTATTCTTATATCGGCCTTAAATATTGACCCCATAATCCAAGAAGAGTTCGACTCTTTTTTAAGAAAACCCGTTCAAAAAGACGAGTTTGTTTTTGAAGTTTCTAAATTTTTAAAACACGAAGTAAAGAAAGTGGTTAAAAAAGACGAGCCCGATTCAGACACTTTCGAGTTTACAGTTAATAAAAACTTAGGGCTTAAAGAAGGGATTATTCTTTTTGATATGGAAGAGGTTTTTGAAGAAGGTCTTGAAGACGGAAATATAGACTTTTTAGAAAAAAAGGTCTTAAAGCTTCAACAAAAAATAAAAAATAATAAATTAAAGTATCTTTCACCTTGGTTTGATAAAATAAGTGAAGAAATTCGGCTATTTAAAATTCATGATATTAACAACATGCTCCAAGATGCCCTTTCAAAGATCAAAACTTATAAGAAGGAAAATATTAAAGATAGGGCCTCCTAATTTTCTAAGCTCATCTCATTTGCCATTTCTTTTGCAATGTTAATCCCTCTTTTTAAAACCCATTTATTTTGAATTAGCCTAAGTTTTATAAATTCTCTTGATAAAATAGGCATATTCCAATTGAATGAATCGATAAACATTTCTTCCAGGTGAAGTACTAAAGGCTTGGTCTTTTTTATTAATTTATAATAAGAAAGAATCATTAAGGCCGCTTTTTCGTTACGGGACTTAATCGAAAGGTAAAGAGGGTCAGGCCCATTAAGCAAAAAGAGGTTTAATTTTTCTTTTTTATTTAAAAAGTGACTCAAAACATTTAGCGATTGGTTTTTAATGGCCAAATGAATCGGTGATATGCCCAAATGATTTAAATTATTAAAGTGTGTGCACATTGAGTTTTTACTTTCCAGCATTTTCACTAATTTTAAGTCATCTAAATAAGCGGCAAAATGCAAGGGTGAGTTCCCCAAAAGGTCAGTATCATTTTTTTCTTTATGACAGTTAAGGTTTGGAACTAAATTTTCTAAAGATTGGTAGTCCCTTTTTAAAGCATAACGCTTAAAAGAGGCATACCTTTTTGAATCCTTTATTTTAAACAAAGAGTCTTTTCCCAACCAGCAAGTTGGTCTTTCTTTGTTTAGGGCCCCCCTCATGATCGTTTCTAAGCGGCACAAAGCTTCAGGGTGGTAGGAAATGGTCTTTTTAACAGGCACCAAATTGATTTCCACAAAGTTCCTTTTTTTAAGAGACCAGTTTTTTGCCTTTAAAAAATCTTCTTTCGAATAATGGTATCTTAAAAGGTTAAAAAGATAATCTAAAGCAATTGGATAAAGTATTTCACACTTTCTTTTTTCACTTTCAAAATACTGATCTTTGCAGTAGTCTTCTCCCCACTCTCCCACTTTAAGTTTTTTAAACTTTGGTTTTTTTAAAACAAAAGAAAAGTTTGAAAAAAAGCAGTCATGAGTAGAAAAGTAGTCTGAAGCTCCTTCAACCGCCCTTTCGGTGACAAGTCCCATTGACTCTTTATAAGGTCCTTTGGCCAAGTAATGCCCGATTTCATGACAAAGGGTTAAGCGGACTAAATTTAGTGGATCCTTTATTTTTTTTTCCATGGGCCAGTAAATAAAAAGATTTAAATCCCTTTCCTTTTTAAAAATTTTTCCTCCAAATTGATAGGATGTGGGAACCATTTTTATTTTTAAGTTTAGGTCTAATTTTTCTTTTATTTTTTTAAAATAATGATCTTTAAAAGGTTCAATAAAATATTGAGGGAAACCGTTATTTCGGTCTCCCTCAGCAAAACTTTGGTGGGGGTAGTTAAAACTAAAGGCCACCAAAAAGTAAAGAAGTGAAAAAAGTAATTTTTTAATCATTTTTTTAATTCTTTCCCATCTTTTAAAAGCTCTTACCATCCTAAACGAGAAGTCCTAGAAAAATAGATCCCACCATCTCTATACACAGCATGGTGGTAAGTGCTAGCAGGCCTACCGTGAGCTGGCCAAAATCTTCCCACATCCCATACGTCTCGCGAATTTCTTTCATTACAATTATTACAAGTGTCTATATCAGCAGAACCTTTAATAAGAGCGTAAGTTTGGAGGTATTCAATATTAGTTCTTGGTGAGCGGACAGAACAACCACCCTGAGGATCTGTTGTATAAGTCGAAGCATGAGTTCTCACATCATACCAACGGTGAAAGCCCCCATAATAAACGGCCCATGGATGAAAAGAATAGCAACGGAACTGATACGGAGAGGCATTGTCTTCGTTTAAATTAAGGTCCATCATTGTGTTTTCAATATCCCAACGATTGTCCATTAAACCACGTGCTGAAAATCTTTTCGATTTGACCAGGCCCGTTTCGCCCCCAACAAAAATAGTTAACTTTTCTCCTTTTGAATTCGTAACCTCACCATTTCGGGCCATTTTATAACCAAACCTTTTTAGACTCCCTTTCACAAAGTGAGGAATATAATCGAGTCCAATAACATAGAGACCTGATTTAAAGCTTTTCATTTGGGAATTTTTAAACTTTGCTTTTGAAATAGTCCTAACCGGCATGCTTTTTAGAGAAAAACCGGCCTTCCGCCCTTTTAAAACTCTAAGACTTGCTCCTTTTACTTCAGGCTTTTTAATCCATCTTCTTAGATCAGGCTTTAAATCTCTACTTAAAGCAGGTTTATTAATAATAGGCCTTGCTTCACGTAAAGGATTTAAAGTATTCTCCTCACGGCTTAAGGCATCCTCAGAAAATCCAATGAGAGACATTGTGATCATAAGCCCAATGGTCTTAAATTTCGTCATAACTCATTCCTTTTTTTAGTGTTAAGTGAACTTTAACAAGTGAACGTTCTTAAGAAGAAAAGGCAATTTCCATGCCAACTGAGATTTCATTTTAGGAGCGCCTTCTTCCTTTTTTGGGGGAATTTTGGCACCGACTTCAATGGGAAGAAAAAGATTTTCTGATTGGGGGCGAAAAAGCACCTTGCTTTGCGAAATATCAGCTGCTAAAAATCAAATAAAAGGAAAAAAGACCGAGGAGTTATCATATTTTCTACCCATTTTTCTGAGCTAATATGAGACCTTTTTGGACAGTCTTTTTTTTCTTCATTTCCATCTACCTAGTGGAGGCCAAGCCACTTATTCTCAAAGAAAATGGGAAGACCTTTTACGAGCTAGGTCATTACATTGATATTTTAGAGGATCCCACAGGGAATCTTAAAATTACAGATGTCACAGAGTCTAAATGGGCGAAGAAATTTAAAGCGAGTACCAAAGTTGTCCACAACTTAGGATTTTCAAAATCTTCTTTTTGGGCAAGGATTCACATTAAAAATCAAAACTCAAATCAATCCTCTTGGCTTCTTTCTCAAAACTATTACCAACAAGACGCTGTTAAATTTTATAGGCTTAAAAAGGGTGTGTGGGAAGAAACACTCACAGGGGACACCCTTCCCTTTTCAAGCCGAGAAATTGACACGAAATCCTTCACTTTTAAAATAGAACCAAAAAATAGCTCCTTTTATTATATGTTAATCAGAGGTTCAGTCACCCAAATGAACCTTACCCTAACAACCCCTTTGGATTTCTTGACAAAAGAAAGCTACACAAATTACATCTTAGGTCTCTTTTTTGGCCTTGTTTTAGCGATGCTTATCTATAACACGTTTGTCTTTTTTTCAACCCGGAGGACGAGTTACCTCTTTTATGTCTTTTATGTACTCTCGATCGGTCTTTTCATTATGATCAGGGGCGGTTTTGCTCAAAGATTCCTCTTTAGAGATTTTACCTGGGCAAGTAATTACGGCTTCAGTTTTTTAGGGGGGACTTCGGCACTCTTTTTGGCCCTTTTTACCATTTCTTATCTAAACATAAAAAATGAAAACCCTAAGATGTATAAGTTTTTGCTCTTGTTTATTGTTAGCAGTTCTCTTGTTATTTTATCTTCCTTTACTCTTCCCTACGCTTTTTGTGCTCCCTTTATGACGATTAACTCCCTTTTCTCCTTAATCGCCATTTATATAGCTGGTTTATATAAGTTTAAAATGAAATTCAGGCCTGCCAAGTATTTCATACTTGCTTTTACCTTTTTCATTTCTGGTGGTGTTTCAGAAAGCCTTTTAGGTATGGGAATTCTGCCAAGTAATGTTTTAACCAGAAACCTCCTACTTGTTGGAAATGCTATCGAGCTCATTCTCCTCTCTATGGGTTTGGCAGACAGATTTAACCTTATCCAGGAAGAGGCCATCAAAAAAGAAACAGAGGCAAAAAAGCTACAGGAAAACTACGCCAAGACATTAAAAACAGAAGTTAACTTAAAAACAAAAAGCATAAAAATGCTCATTGAAAATCTTGGGCAAGGCTTTATGGTAATTGATGAAGTCGGTAAGGTACAAGAAGGGGCAACCAAAATCACCAAAGAATTTTTCAATGAAAATCCAGAAGGAAAAAACCTTTCAGAAGTTTTGGGTCTTAAATCTGAACAGGCCCAAAGCTTAAAAAGCTGGTTAAAAAATATGTGGCAAGGAAAACTTGCCTTTAAAGACTTAAAGCCTCTCGGGCCCCAATCCTTTAGAGGGAAAGAGGGTCAGTATATTGATTTAGACTACCACCCCATTTACGAAGAAAAAGAAAGTCAAAACATTGATACAGTTGATAAAATTGAAAAAATAATCTGTGTCGCTACAGACAAAACAAACGAAGTTGGGCTGGAACATCAGCTTGAACTTGATAAAAAAAATGTCATTTTTATAAAAAACGCCCTTGAAACTCCTTCTGAACTTGTAGACCTCTTAGAAGATACCAAAGACTTAATTGAGACTTATGAAATTATTAAAGAAATGGAAGAAGGTGAACTCTTTAGGAAGTTTCACACCTTGAAAGCGAGGTTTGGCCATTTTGGTATTATAAATGTTGCCAAAGAGTTAAATGAGCTTGAAACAATAATGTCACGAAATAATTTGAACGATTTGGACGACAGGTTTATTGATTTTCAAAAAGTTTTTAAAGACTTCGTTAAAGATAATGCTCTCATCATCAAAGCATCTCATAAGGCACTCATGGATGATGGGCAAATCGTTCATATTTCTGAAATGATAGAAAAGGCCCGTGAGTTTGAACTAAGTGAAGAATACATCACCTTTCTTAAGGAAAAATATCTTATTTCTGATATCAAACTAAAGTTTCAACGGTATATAAGCCTAGTTACAGACCTGGCCAATGAGCAAAACAAATTAATCGACATGACCATTGGAGGGGACGAAATTAAGGTCGACGTCAAAAAGTACACAAACTTTATTAACTCTTCAATTCATCTTTTTAGAAACATGGTGGACCATGGTATTGAAACAGAAGAGGTCAGAATCGAAAATGGAAAGCGCAGTGTGGGCTCAGTCAGTATTTTATTTAAAATAATTAAGGGCCGAATCACAATATACCTTCAAGATGATGGTAAAGGAATTAACCCACTTCATATAAAAAATAAAATACTTGAAAAGAAAATAAAAAGCGCTGAAGAAGTTGACATTCTTAGTGAAAATGAACTTATCGACATGATCTTCCTTCCCGGGTTTTCCACAAAAAAGGACGTTTCTGATTTATCAGGGAGAGGTATCGGAATGGATGCCGTTAGAGAAGAAGTTGAGAGACTTGGTGGTACAATTATTGTGAATTCAAAAATTAATGAAGGAACCCAGTTTATTGTTGAGCTCCCCTTACTCATTTAACCTAGTTATTGTCATGATTAGCTAAGTCCTTTCAAGATAAACCATTAAAAGAGAAACCCAAACCCCAAAAGTAAAGTAACCAGAAAGCCACGCAACCTCAGGCTTCCAAATTTTCCAATCCCGGGTAGCAACTCGGCGAGTCAAAGCATCTTTAAGGCCATTCCATAAATCCATACTATGATCACCCTTTAACTTCCCTTTTTTTAAGCGCTTCACATACATTGGGATATCAACTATCACCATAAAGAGGACATAAAGAGAACAGGCGACGGTTCCACTTAAAACGACATTGTACCAAAGTCCATCCAGGCGGTGGAGGCAAAAGGCCATTGATACCCCAACCAAGGCAAAAGTAAAGGCCCAAATGGACTCCTCAATAGCGTGGCCTAAATGATTGAGAGTAAAGACACTGGCCCAGCAAAAAACTTGAGCAATTGTTAACAAAAGGATGATCGGAAAAAACAAGTTTTGGACCCACAAAATACCGGTTGCGGCACCCATTTCATGAACCAAAAGAGCAACTTGAAAGGCAAAGCTCACTTCAGCAATCGTTGCGAGAGATCTTCCTAAGACAATGCTTGAAAAAAAAGAATCAAAAAGGCAATAGCGTTCGAGGCAAATTCTAGGGAAATAAGATCGGAAGGCGCAAACGAAAGTAAAAATACCGGAAAAAATGAGCTGCCACCAAATATAAGGCTTTGATGAATCAACGGTGAAAAGAAGGATAACCCACAAGATGATATTGAAAGTCGCAAACCCACTTAATATTCGCCACCAAAGCATGGTTTTGTTTTCTTCCAAGCCTTCGGTAATCTGTGATCCTTCCATAACTTGTATACCTTCCATAGCTTCTAACCCTTTTCTAGAACTTTGAAAAAGTGTAAATTTTTTAAATGATATTTATAAAATAATTTTATATTTTTATTTCCACTTTACCAATTGTTAAAAAGAAATCTTAATGAAATAATGAGAATACCTTATAAAGTTCTATAAAGTTTCTGGAAGCCAACTTTGAACATCTTTAAGTCCCTTTTCTTAATTCTTTTAATTTGCCTCCTTTCATCTTGCACAGTTTTTAAAAAAGAATCTTCCTCAAAAGACTACCTTTACGAGAATCATCTTAAAGGGGTCGACTTAGATCCGCATTCATTGGCCCAAGCATTGCCTTTACTCTTTATCTACTTGGATTACATAAAAAATAATCGTTGCACACCAAGAAAAGACCTTTTTGACCTTTTTTTTAACCAAATGATGGATGATCACACCAAAGTTCGGCCTCTTCTAAAAAATATTTGTCAAAAAGTGAAAAATATCAAGTCCTGTGAGCTTATTAGTCATTTTAAAATTAAAAGGTCAAAGCATAATGTAGGACCACTCTCACCTGGATACTTTAAAGAGATATTTCTCACAAACCTCATCATAGAAGAGTTCTCAAATAGTTCAGGCAACCCCTTAAATTCAATTCAGAAAAATCATCTTAAATATATTAACCCAGATAAGGATTATTGGTTTGAACTAACCGAAAGATTTAATTCGAAAAAAACGGAGTCCCCTTTCTTTTTTCACATAAGAGAAAATAAACCACTTTGCCTCCACCTTTATGACAGGCATGTTACCTTTCGATTGAAAGATATTTTTGCTAACAAGTTTTATATTTATATTGATAGGATTTTAAAATTAAAAAAAAGGGGGCCCAAAAACCGTTATAGAGCTACCCAAAAGAAAATTTGGGAAGAACTTTCTAGGGACATCTATAAATTCCAAGGAAAAAAACAAGTTACAAAAAATTTGCTAAAAAACACTGCGTCATTTTGTCAATTAAGCTCTGAAGACCTAACCTGCAATGAATTGAACTCACTCAGTTGCTTCTTCCTCAAACACAAAGACTTGAAATGCGTTAACAAATAACAAACTTTAAAATCTTTTACTCTAAAGGTATATTACTGGCCTTAACGATAAAACGCTGACCTAAAAAACCTTCTTAAGTTGGGAGATCAGTTTTGAAGACCTTTTCAGAGATTTTAAAGTTATTTTTACGGCTCGGTCTTGTCGCTTTTGGTGGTCCTGCCGCACATATAGCAATGATTCATAAAGAGGTTGTCGAAAAAAGGAAGTGGATGGATGAAAAGCACTTCCTCGACCTCGTCG
>DKQD01000126.1 GCA_002474345.1 Bacteriovoracaceae bacterium UBA7317 | reverse complement strand
AAAAAAATCACTAAGGGGAAAATCACCAAATTCAACCCCAGAAAGCTCTTTCATTCGGTCTATATAAAGCTTTAGATGTTTCTGCTCATCTTTTAAGCTGGATAAAACTCCCTTTTTCAATTTCAGTGTATTATCATCATCAGGATAAATTAGAATAAATGCAGCCATCATCTCAATTGCTAACAATTCATGATTTGCAAAAAAGTGCAAAGCCATAGACCTTTTTTCTGCTTCTATGAAAGAATTTATCTTTGGAAAGCGCATTTGCTTCGAAGAAAAGCTTATCCTTCCTGCCCTTCCAGGTTTAAGAGGGCAAGTGTATTCTTTTTTATTTTGACCTTCAAAAATATTTTCTAACTTAGGAATTACAAGAAGTTTACTATTTAGACTTTCCCCTTCTAAAATTTCCCGAGCATAATCTTTTAAATTCATCTCTTCTTTTTTCTTCTTTTAAAATGAGGCTTCCTTTTTCCACTTTTCCTTGAAAAGCTGGTTTCTTTTTTATTTTCAGAGGAGCCTCGAAAGCTTCGACTACCTCTAGGACGAAAACGGACTCGATTTTTATAACATTCTTCACAAATGGCAAATTTTGTATCTTGCTCCAATTGTTTTCCACAACTTGAGCAAGCTGGAACAATCTTTTCAGACAATAAGCTGTTAAGTTTAAATATTGCAGCTCCCTTATTTTCTAATAAGAGGTATTCATCAAACTCAAAGTTTTTGTTATTAAAATGCCTTGCTAACCATTGAAATAATTCAATACATTTTATAGAAGTTTCCAGGTAGTCTATATCATTAGACTTTTCATTAATCTCTTCAAAATAAATAGTTTCTGCTCTGGCGAACTTATTTACAATCCATAAAAAGAACTGAACATGCTCCATTAAACCAAAGTTTACAGGAGCACAACTAAATCCAAATATTTCTGTATTAGTTAAAATTCCTAAATGATCAGCTTCCTCAACCATCTCTGATAATTCTATCATTTCTTTTAAGTCAACACAGTAAAAAGGTTTTTTAAAGACCATTGTGTTGAATAATCTTAAGAACTCCGAAAGCTTGAGGCTTGGCAGACCATGACTAGCGAGTGCATTATTCACTTGAGAAAAAATATCTAAATCAGGGCCGACCATACATTTATCTTTTTGACCCAATTTAGCCTCTAATGCCTCACTTATACTCTCTAGACCATTATCAACCCTTGAGAGGCAGTTCACATATCCTGTCGGATATCTATTAAACCTTCCCGCACGACCTGAAATCTGCTTAATCTCGCTTTTAGAAATAGGGAATTCTTTGGCGTTTATATACTTTGTTAAAGTAGAGAATACGATCCTTTTTATAGGGAGGTTCATGCCCATTGCGATAGCATCAGTACTTACAATGATATCTGTTTCTCCACTATCGAACTTCCTTGCTTGCTCTCTTCTAACCTCTGGACTTAGTCTTCCATAAACAATAGAAACCTTAAAGCCACATTTTTCTAGCTCATACTTGTACTTCAAAGCATTTCTTCTAGAGAAAACAATGAGGGCATCGCCCTTTTCTAAATCACTTACCCGTATAGGCTTTCTCTGAGGCATAAGAGTCGTCATCCTCTCATAATTTCTGACCTCCAAGGTATCCCCACAAAGGTCAACAATCTTTTGGACAAGCTTTAAAGCTGATTTATCTCCACAAACATGGATTTCTTCTGAGTTTAAGTTAACAAGGGCCCTTGTCCAAGCCCAACCTCTTTGCGAATCAGAAATCATTTGAATTTCATCAACAACACAAGCATCAAAACTGCGACCAAATTGGGCCATTTCAATAGTAGAAGAAAAATGCGTTGAATCTTTTACATTAATTACCTCTTCCCCAGTTAATAAGGAAGTTGTAACATCTTTTCCGTTCATAGTGTCGTACAGCTCAGCTGCTAACAACCTAAGCGGTGCGAGGTAGCTACCTGTCGAAGCTTCGCAAAGGGATTCAACAGCATGGTATGTTTTGCCCGAATTAGTTGGTCCACCATGATAAATAACTTTTCTATTTAGCCTTCTAGCAGGTGAGTGAATCCAGAATTCTCCTAGATAATCTCTCAAAATATTTGCAGATATATCTTGTCTTTTTAAAATCAAAATAGACTTAACTAGTTTATTGAATTCTCTGCCTAAATAGCGTTCTCCACGCCATAAATTGCTCGAGACTTGTTTGAAGAATCTGTCATATTCCTCTTCCTCAATAAGATCGTATTTAATTTTTTTTTCTTCAAGTATACTGTTAAAATATAGCTTAACCTGTTTGGAATAATCCAAAGCAATATCAGAAGGATAATTAAACTTTTCTTTTAGAATCGACTTAAGCTGATTTTCTAGCCTATTATAAGAGCTTCTTTTTAGTTTATTTCTAGTGACCTTCAATTTATTTTCTATTTCAATTTGAAGATCGCCAAAAAGCTCACTTACGACTGGTATTCCTCGAGTAAGATTTTCTTCTATTTTTTTATAACTTTTTTCAATTTGAATAATTGATTCATCAAAAGCATAGTCCCTCATTTTTGACCTAAAGGAACCTTTACAAGCTGGACAGGAACAAGGTAGTTCTTGCTCTTTCATTTCAAACTCAAAATCTTCACTAATTTTTTTTTGAGTTATTTGATGATCCCTGGCTTTCTTTTTCATCCAATCGGAAAAATATTCAAATCCGCTCTCTAGATTTTGTTGATCATTATCTGCTGGTTCACCTAAGTAAAGCTTTTCCTTTTCTGGAAAAAGAAAGCTTTCAATAAAGCAAACATCTAAAATATAATCCTTTTCAGTAAATTTTTGAAATGAACAAAATTCTTTTTCAAAGAAGTAAAGAAGTGAAGGATTATCTTCAAAGAATTTATGAAGCTGAAGCTGGAGTTTTTGAAGCCAGGATAAAATTAGGTCAGCAACCTCAACGGGTCTAATTTCTTCGGAGTTCTCTAAATTATATTTTTTCTTATAGGCCTCTCTCTCTTCAGAAAGAAACCTCTTTAATGTTTCAAAGTCAGGTAGTTCTATATCATTTGGTTTAGAAGTCATAAAAATCTTGTGTAGTTTGTTTGGCAATATATAACCTTATCCAAACTATAATGCCAAACAAACTTTTAAAACGTAATGAAAGTAAATAAATTTTATTTTGCCATTTCTATTAAATACGACAATCCCAACTTTGCAAAATGAGAAGCATGACTGGCGCTATTTCTTGAAACAGATATTGTGTCGTTTGCCGTATGAATTTTTTTATTCATATCGTTTTTCCTTGCCTCAAAAGGTATTGAAGCTGGAAAACCCTGAGCTGTCCATGATGCATGATCAGAACAAGCATATCCACAACTATCATACCCCCAAGAAACCTTAACATATTCATCAATTAAGTTTCCTATAAAGCGATTTTGATCAGCGTTCGTGAAATCATCCATCATAACAATATCTAAATCCGATCCTTTAAAATTTGTCATATCAAGCTGCATGACTCCAACAACATTTTGGTTAGTTTCCTTCATTTTATTAGCAATATCCTTAGAACCCAAAAGTCCTACTTCCTCAGCAGCATAGGCCATGAACTTAATAGTTCTTTTTGGTCTATAACTGCCTTCCACTAAAAGTCTAAGGATTTCAGTGATAGTACCCATTCCGGAAGCATTATCATCGGCTCCTGGGGCCCTAGCTCGAATTCTTCCCCACCAACCAGCTATACTATCAGCATGCCCTCCAATAACAACAATTTCTTGAGGTTTTTCTGTTCCTTCAATTGTTAGAATAATAGAGGGCTGCTTCCAAGAGTGATTAAAAAACTCTACCTTTATATCTGATCTTCCTTGAGTAATTTCTTGCCACTTTCCTTTTAACCACTCCTGAGATTGGTAACCCGTTTCACTCTGATAATATCGGTTGTGAAATGTTGTCAATTTTTCAATAACTTCTAAAATCTTTTTTTCATTAACGAGCTCAAGCAAGGGTCTAATTCTTTCTTGCTGATTTATTTCAAAATTTTCGAAATTACCCTTCTCAATTAAGGAGTATTCTTCACCTTTATTTAAGAAGTCCTTTCCCTCACTATAATTTTCATGTAAAAAATAGCCACCACAACGATTAAAGTTTCTATGCATTATAGATGATAGAGAGGACAGAACACTTTCATCAACCTTAAGTAGACTAACACCATCTCGTGATTCTATCTCTTCTATTCCATCTCCTATACTTTTTTGGGAAAGGTCTAAAGAATTCTCATCTATAGTAATCCACTTATAATTTGGCTTTGAAGCCTCTGAATTCGTTGAGCCAATGACAAAGGATATAAAAAAACTTAAAAGTACAATACAGCCCATAAAAATATTTGAGTTTCTACGGATGTTCTTTTTTCTTTTTTTAATAGTCATTGGCCCTCCGATGGCTAATTCTTTTAATACACGAGCATTAGTTTATCAGATGATTTTCATTATGATGCTCTATGAAATCTCAAATAATCTTACTCCTCTTTTCAAAAGAAGCGAATGCCTTAATCAATAAAGATCTCAGAGGCTAATAAGGAAGAATTTACCTCTTCAAACCACCTCTCTTTAACAAAGCATCAGGGGTAGGCTCTTTTCCTCTAAACCTTTTATACAAAACCATTGGGTGCTCTGCTCCTCCCATAGATAAGATATTTTCCTGGAAAGACTTTGCTACCTCTCTATCAAAAATCCCCTTTTCCTTAAAAAGCTCAAATGCATCCGCATCAAGGATTTCTGCCCATTTGTAACTATAATAACCAGCCGAATATCCCCCATTAAAGATATGGGAAAAAGCGCAACTTATATTTGTACCTTCGACATGGGGTAAGAGTAATGTGTCCTTCAACACGCCTCTTTCAAATTCACCAACATCCTTAACAGATTCTGGATCTTGGTTATGCCAAGCCATATCTAACATTGCAAAAGAGACTTGCCGTAATGTATTTCTTCCTTCATGGAAATTCGAACTTTCTTTAATTTTTTGAACGACTTCAAAAGGAATTTTTTCTCCTGTTTCAAAATGGGAAGCAAATAGGTCTAAACACTCTTTTTCAAAAGCCCAGTTTTCAAATATTTGAGATGGTAACTCTACAAAATCCCAATATACATTTGTCCCTGAAAGACTTTCATACTTACCATTTGCTAATATTCCGTGAAGTGAATGACCAAACTCGTGAAAAAATGTCAGTACTTCACCAAAGGTCAACAAAGATGGTTTTGTCTCCGTCGGTTTCGTAAAATTACAAACGATGGCTACATGAGGACGGTGATCAGCGTTTCCCTCTTTATACTGACCTTTAAAATTAGTCATCCAAGCTCCACCTCTTTTACCCTGTCTTGGAAAAAAATCAGCGTAGAACAAGCCTAAAAACTCACCAGATTCTTTTTTTACTTCATAAACTTTAACATCAGGATGATAAGTTGGAAGGTTTGTTAAAGGTTTATATGACAAGCCATACAGCTTTTTAACAACTTCAAAAACACCATCAATTACTTTTTCAAGAGAAAAATAAGGTTTAAGAACTTCGTCATCAATATCGAATTTTTCTTTTCTTAACTTTTCTTGATAGAATGCATAGTCCCAAGCCTGAAGCTCTTCCGGCCCTTTTAACTTTTTAGAAAACGCCATTAACTCTTCCATTTCTGAGTTTCCAACAGGCTTTGCACTTTCTAAAAGAGTCTTAATTAACTCCCTTACACTTTCTGGTTTTTTTGCCATTCTTTCTTCTAATATGAACTCGGCATGGGTCTTATAGCCCAATAGGTTGGCTCTTTTATGCCTCAACACAGCTAACTCTTTTACAATTTTCCTATTATCATTTTTCCCATCTTTAAAACAGCGAGACATAAAAACTTTATACAATTGTTCCCTTAAATCTCTTCTTTCTGAGTGAGTCATAAAAGGAATATAGCTAGGGTAATCAAGAGTAAAAAGGTAGCTTCCTTCCTCTAAACCTTTCTCCTTCGCAGCGAGAGATGCCGCCTCTAAAAGAAACTCTGGCAGTCCAACAATATCCTCAGACTTCCTAAGGACTAATTCAAAACTATTGGTCTCATCTAAAAGGTGATCACCGAACTCAATTGAAAGATCTCCCATTCTTCTATCAATTTTTCTTAACTCTTCTTTCTCTTCCTCGCTAAGGTTTGCTCCATTTCTTACGAAGCTTTTATAATATTTTTCAAGCAACTTTAAATCTTCACCACTAAGTTCTGACGAATCTAAGTTCTTATAAACCTTATTTACTTTTTCAAAAATTCTTTGATCAAGGCTTAGGTCATTGTGAAAGCCAATGGAAAGTGCAGAAATTTCCTTTGCAATGTTTTGCATTTCTTCACTAGACTTTACTGAATGCAAATTAAAAAAGATACCACTAACAAAATCAACTTCAGATTGCACCTTCTCTAAAAACTCAATTGTATTTTTAAAAGTGGGTTCATCTTTAGAAGACTTCATTTCTTCAATGGAACTATTTGCTTTATCAATAACCTCTTTCAAAGCAGGGATAAAATTATCAACCTTTATTTTATCAAAAGGAATAGCGCCAAATTGTAAATTATTTTTTTCTAAAAGAGGATTCATATTAGTCTCTCCAAAAGCGATTATTAAATTTTGTTGAATCTTTTAACACAGTAAAAAAAGGGAGGAAAGGCTGAAAAAATCTAATTACGAAGGAAGATGTTTATCACCCATTTGGTTTTCAACAAAGTCTTGAGCATTATTAAAGTCGCATAGATTTAAACTAGTCTCAAAGACAGCTTTATGATTCATATTTTCGACGCCCTTCTCATCGCAACATGACACAAGTTTTTTCATAAAATCAAAAAACTTTGTATTAGTTTCAGAGCTCATTAAGTGCTCCATCAGACAACTATCTTTTTCAGCGACTTCTTCGCTCACACCTACGAAATCCTTGAGAAAGTAATAAAGAAGGGTTCGAGATGATAATATTTTATGAACTTCCTTATGGCCCAATTCAGTTAGGTTTAGAAACTTACAGTCTTCTTCTTCTAAAACAAGGTTCCTTTTCTTCAAGTTATTTAAGGCAGTTGAGACACTTCCTTTCGTGAGCCCCAAATCTTTTGCAATGTCGGTGACTCTAGCAAAGCCACGACCTTCTTTAAGTTTGTGTATTGTAAGGAGGTAATGAACCATTGAATGGGAAAGCTCTGAGTCTTTATGCATCTGTATTTTATTCCTTTTCACGATTTACCCTTACTAATCAGCATGAAACACTGATGTCAAACTAAAAAGGTTCCTATTTCATGGCCACTTAAACCTAAAAAACAAAGCTTAATAATAAACTTTATTTATTTGGGGTTATTTTCCCCATCGGAGCCTATAATTAACCATGTTAAAATAGCCTATATCAGAGGCTAAACATGCAAAAGTTTTTTTTTAAAATAATTATTATTTACTCTTGGATATTCCTCCTTTGCTCTCCACCTTCTGTCTTCTCACAGGCCGTACAAGATACTGATGATGACTCCGCTAAAAGCATGAATATCACAGATCAAGAATATGACATGTCCAAACAATACGTACATCAAGGAATTAATGAAAAAATAAAATTAGAAGAATGTGAGGGAATTGAAGCCGAATGCGGTGGAAAAGCCGCTGACTCAAACTTTCTAGGAATGAAGGCATCTATGGTAGAAAGTATCGCGAAAGCCTACACAATGATCATGGGGTCTATGCAAGCCCCTATGGACTTAAGAGAGTCAGTATCGGCTAAGCTTAAAGAGAAAAACCCTAGTCATCCTGGTACTAAGCAAGATTACTGCAGATTTATTGCCATGGGAACTGAGGCTATTGCAGCTGCTCAGCAAGCGATGAGCCAAGAAGACATCAAAATGAAGCAATACGATACATCTGGGAATGTTCAAAAAAACTCTCTTTATCAAGTTGCCGAAAGTCATAAAAAAAGAGCTGACATGGCCAAAATTCAAGCAGGTGGAATGGCGGCAACAACAGCCTGCTATGCTGCAATGATTTATCCTGGAGGCGTTAAGTTTAGTTCGGTCATGCTAAAGCTTCCAGCTGCTGGCTTACTAACTGCATTTTACACTTCACAAGCCGCAGAACATGAGAAGTTTGCAGAAAAAACAAAAGAGATTGCTGATAAATTACCGGGAGCTGGGGAATGCAACCCGGTTACTGAAAGGGCTTGTTTTTGCTCAGAAGAAACATCCTCTTTTAAGGACCCTATTAATTATAAGAAATACTGTATCCCAAGTGTTCTCCACAATAACCCCCTTCCTCAGAACGCTATGAGAGTCAGTTGTCTTAACTCTCAATTAAAAGCAGACCCACAATGTAGCTGCATGCAAAGTAATTCATGCTACGACCGAACACATATGGCCCAACTAAGTAGTTTAGGACTAAGCGCTACTACAGATAAGAGCTACACACCTTTTGCTAGTATGACGCGAGGCTCTCTCCTCAGTGGTAACCTCGCTGCAGGATCCGGAGGTCACTATGCCTTAGCAGCAAGGTCAATGAAAGCCGTTGCCTTAAAGCACCCCTTGAGAGGAAGCTTAACAAGTAAACAAAAAGTAGAAGCAAGGGCACTAACAAACCTTGGAATCCCTGGAGCATTAGCTGGCAGGTTTTCCAAATCTCCAATGTCTTCTCAAGCAAAAAGTCATCAAGGTAGGTTTAGAAAGATGATGTCTTCATCAAAAGGACCATCCTCCTTTAAAGCGGCCAGAAATACCCAGGATAATGTTTTAACATTTCAGGGGGGAAAAGGGATCACTCAAAAGAAAACTCGAAAAATAGCAGGACAAAAGCCTTCAAAAACAGGAGGTTCCAAAGGTAGTTATTCTCAACAAGTCCTAAACTTTGCAAAAGCTGCTCAGCAAACAGCTCAAATTTCAGAGGATAAGGACAGGCATATTTTTAAAATTATCTCGAGAAGATATCAAATTTCTGGAAAAAGAAGGTTACAAATTAAATAGCCTTCAAAAATTGATCAAATCTTTGATTGATAAAAACAAGGAATGATTTTTATGAGTCAACTAGAGGAATTAAAAAAAGAAGATTGCTATTTTCCACTTCCCATTATTCTTTACGACAATGAATGCGGTTTGTGTGTCCGTTTTATGAAAGCGTTTAAAAGAATTCCAGATACTGATGACTATTCTTTTATACCTATTCAAAATGAAGAGATTTTTTCAACTTTTCCACAACTAAATAAAGAAGAGTGCTTCGAAACGCTTCATTTGATTGATCATCATGGAAAAATCCTAAAAGCGGGGGAAGCCACTTCATTCCTCGTAAAAAAGTTCCCATTGGTCGAAAAGTTTCAATGGCTAATAGAAAAAGACATGGGAAAGAAAACTGTCTCAATTTTTTATGAGGTTGTTAATAAGTATAGGCGAGCAATTAAGAAAACTTGCCCCAAGTGTGGAAAGCCAAGGGTTTCCCCTTAAAGTTCTATTGAGGGGTCTGCTCCTATATTTGAAAACATAGCAACTCTTTCTGAGTGCCTTCCTCCTTCAAAAGGCTCTGCTAACCAAGCTGATATTATCTCCTTACATAGATCTGAGGAAGTAATTCTGGATCCTAGGCAAAGAATATTAGCATCATTATGTTGACGACTAAGTTTTGCTTCCTCAATACTCCTTACAAGAGCTGCTCGAATTCCTTTAAATCTATTGGCAACCATATCAACCCCTATGCCTGATCCGCAAACAAGAATCCCCCGCCCTGCTCCTGTTAGGACTCTTTGAACAACCTTTTGACTAAAGAGAGGATAGTTACATCTATCTTCAGAAAAGCAACCTTCATCAAAAATTTGATGACTCTCATCTTGCTTCATAAAGTTTTTTAACTCTTCTTTTAAAATAAAACCCGCGTGGTCAGAGCCAAAAATGAGTTCCACGGCTTCCTCCAAATTAGTAGGATTTTAAAAAGAGGTGAGAAAAACAAGGTAGTTGTCTTTCTCACCTCGAAAAAAAGATTTGATTAGTAACGGTAATGGCCTGGCTTAAATGGTCCTTCAACCTTCACACCAATATACTCAGCTTGATCTGAAGTTAAAGTATCAATTTCAACACCGACTTTTTCCAAATGAAGCCTTGCAACTTTTTCATCAAGGTGCTTTGGAAGCATGTAAACATCAATTTTATAATTTTCTGAGTTTTGCCAAAGCTCAATTTGAGCCATGACTTGATTAGTAAAAGAATTACTCATAACAAAAGATGGATGACCTGTGGCACATCCAAGATTTACAAGTCTACCCTGGGCCAAAAGAATAATCTTTTTCCCATCTTCAAAAATATACTGATCAACTTGAGGTTTAATATTCACCATTTTAATAGTGTCTTTATTCAAGCTTGCTACATTTATTTCAGAGTCAAAATGCCCAATATTGCAAACAATAGCTCCATCTCTCATCTTTTTAAGGTGTTCCTCATTGATGACATCAACACAGCCAGTAGTTGTTACAAAAATATCACCTAGCTCACAAGCCTTGTCCATTTTCATAACTTCAAAGCCTTCCATAGAAGCTTGCAAAGCACATATAGGGTCAATTTCAGTGACAATAACTCTTCCACCTAAACCTTTAAAAGATTGCGCAGAACCTTTTCCAACATCTCCATAGCCAGCAACAACACATACTTTTCCAGCTATCATTACGTCGGTTGCTCTTTTTATTCCATCGACCAAAGACTCACGACAGCCATAGAGGTTATCAAACTTAGACTTTGTTACCGAGTCATTAATGTTGATAGCAGGAACTTTTAATTCTCCCTTCTTAACCATTTCAACAAGCCTATGAACACCTGTTGTCGTTTCTTCCGAAATTCCACGAATATCGTTTAAATAATTTGGAAAATCGTCGTGAACCATTTTTGTTAAATCCCCTCCATCATCGAGAATCATGTTTGGGCCCTTACCATCTGGCCATTTTATGGTCTGCTCAATACACCATAAGAATTCTTCTTCAGTTTCCCCTTTCCAAGCAAAAGTAGGAATTCCTGAAGCCGCCATGGCTGCAGCAGCATGATCCTGAGTAGAGAAAATATTACAAGAAGACCATCTAATTTCTGCCCCTAAATCGATAAGAGTTTCCATTAAAACTGCTGTCTGGATTGTCATGTGAATACATCCAGCAATTCTTGCGCCTTTCAATGGTTTTTTTTCTCCATATTCTTTTCTTAAAGTCATCAGCCCAGGCATTTCTTTTTCTGCAACTTCAATCTCTTTTCTACCCCAATCAGCTAGCGAGATATCTGCAACTTTAAAATCACCTTCCCTTAGTCCCATTTCTTTCCTCCTGTGGTGGTATTTTAAAAAAAATTAAAAAATAAAACTTTAATCAATAAAAATTAACTAGAGATTGTATAGCATTGCGAGAGTATCAAAACAATCTCCAAAGCAAAATAACGCACACAGCAAAAACTATTTCCATATTATTTGACGCCTCGAATGAACAAGGCTATTAAAACAGCTCCAATTTTTAGAATAAAGGATGATTCGTATTGGACGAAAAGGCTTTAGAAACTGATAAGGGAAAAGATGGGACATTATACGAACCTCACTTTAAGCGAAGTCCAGGACATCCTAAAAATCTATTCTTTAGGTAAAGTCAAAGAAATAACACCTTTGTCCTATGGGATATCTAATTCAAATTTCAAAGTATTAGTTATAAACAACAGTCAAAGTAAGCCATTCCTTTTAAAAATTTCAAACGATAAAAACAAAAGTGAATTAAATGAAGAGCAGGAAATACTCGATTTTTTAAAGAAAGCAGGTTTTCCTCTATCTATATCGCCTCTAAAAACGATAGACCAAGCTACCATTTTCTCTTACAAGAACTATATAGGTGCTATTTATCCATTTGTTGAAGGTATTACCCCGAAACCAGAACAAGAAACATGCTTTCAGATAGGAAAAGCATTGGGGAAATTACACTCTTTAAAAAAAGAATCATTTTCTAACTACAGCATTAGAAAACACAAAACTATTGGCTTTGAATTACCGTTCATTTCCAATTTTGTTCTCGACAAAGACTGTCCTCCTAAATTTAAAGAATACTTTTGGGATTTATTTCCTAAAGGAATTGACTCTCTAATCAATGAACCTTTTGAAGAAGGTATAATGCATGGAGATCTCTACTACGACAACACTCTTTTTAAAGACAAAAACATCATCACTCTCCTAGATTTTGAGCAGGCAGGTTTAGGACCTCTCATTTTGGATTTAGGAATTTCAATTTCTGGTACATCACTCATTGATGGAAAAATATCAACCTCGCTTGTCGAAAAGTTTGTCGAAGGATATGAAAAGGAAAGACTCTTGAGTAGCATTGAGAAAAAATCCTTAAATTCCTTTATTCTTTTAGGTCTATTTTCAATCTCCCTTTGGAGAATCTACAGATTTAAGTTTGGAGAATTAGACTCAAAAAAAGCCGACAGTTATATAGAATTACTAGAAAGAGCAAGCAGTTTTAAAAAAGAATTATTTAAGACCTCCAAGGAAAAAACATGACTCCCCAAATTAACCCTAACTTTTTTGCATCATGCTCTAAAAACCTGGAAGAACTTCTTGAAAGGGAAGCAAGTACTTTTGGATGCGAAAAAACCGACCGACAAACAGGTGGAGTCTCTTTTTCTGCTTCTTATGAGACTTGTTTAGAGTTTTTACTCCATTCAAGAATATCTAGTAGAATTTTTATGAAAATAACAGATTTTTCCATAAAAAGCCTCAACGAGCTTTACGGAAAAGTAAAAGGTTACTCATGGCAAAGTACTTTTCCTCTTAATCAAACCTTTAAAATTAAAACAATTTTTGATTCAAGTGCAAAGCGATCTTTCAAAAACTCAATTCTTTTTTCACAGAAGGCTAAAGATGGTATTGTTGATCATTTTAGGGAAAAGACTTCAAAGAGACCTTCAGTTGATACAAAAAACCCTGATATTTCTTTTCTTATCCGAGTTGAAGAAACTGCAGAAAAGAAATGGAAAGTAATTTTTTACTTAGACCTTTGCCATATGCCTCTTAGTCAAAGGGGGTACAGAAAAAACTCGGGGGAAGCTCCTCTTAGAGAAAACCTAGCTGCTGGCATTATTATGCTGACTGATTGGGATCCTAAAAAAGACCTTTTTATTGATAGCATGTGCGGCTCTGGAACTCTATCAATTGAAGCAGTTCTTATCAGTGCGCAAATTCCTCCCACGTTTCTAAAAATAAAAAGGTTTATAGAAAATAAAGATAAACCTTTCAGTTTTTTAAAACATAACTGGTTTAATAAAAACAAAAGCCTTAAAAGCTACTTCTACCAACGAATGGAGTCACTCTACGAGGATATTGAAAACAAAACAAAAAGCCTTTCAACAAAACAGTTTTATGCTTCAGACTGGGATAACCGCGTCCTAAATACAGCGCGAGAAAACTTCCAAAAAATGAACTTCGAAAACATCATCCATTTAAAAAAGCAAAATGCTCTTAAACTTCCTCCACCAAATAATAAACAAAAAGGAATTATCATTTGCAATCCTCCATATGGAGTTAGACTTGGAGAAGAAGAAAAGCTAAAAGAGCTCTATAGGGAGTACGGTGAAAACCTGAAAAAAAACTTCAAGGGATTTAGGGCTTATATTTTTACAGGAAATATGAATTTAAGAAAACAAATATCTCTATCGACATCGAAGAGGATCCCTCTATTCAATGGTACAATTGAGTGCCGTCTTTTGAAGTATGATTTGTACTAATATTTAGAAGTTAATGACTATAGTAAGAATGAGCTTGCATTTAATAGTTACTAGCTAGAACATCTCTGCTATTCTCATTGCAAGCTCTGGAGTTGAGAATCTTAATAGTCCAGAACTATTAGAGACTTTTCCAATATGCTTTGAAGACTTACTAAAAAAGTATTGCGCAATATCCACATCTTTTAAAAAGATTGTGTGACCTTTTCCTGAAATTTTCCGAATGATAAAGTCAGAGTCAAGGATACAAATTTCCCTTATTTTAAAGTTAAACGATAAATAAATGACAATACATAAGTCACTTAGCTGAACTAAAGTCTTCTTAATTTTGACGCCTTTAGCAGGACTAGTATTTCCCCAACTCACTTTGACCTCAACTCTAGAGTCACCTAACAAGAAGTCAAAACCCCTTTGGGATGTAGACTTTTTCTGCTTAAGACCAAAAACACACTTTGCGTACCACTCTCCTAGCTGTACAGGTAGATTTTTTCCATTAATCAGTATATTTTTTTCTCTTAAGGTTTCATACGAACGACTGGCTTGCTCAATGGAATCTAGAATAGAACTGTTATCAGGAACATAGAGTATTGCGATATTTTTCTCTTGGGAACGAGCTAATTTTCTTGAAAACTTCTCTTGAAACCATTGGGAAAATTCTTCCGATGGGTGGAATTCATAACTTTCGAAGACAAAACCAATCTTTTGCAGATCTTTTTCAGATTCTAGTGGTTCTATTTTTTTTATTAGGGCTTTTAAAGGAATGTAGCCATTTTCACCCCTAACGAAAACTTTTTCTCTATACAGTTCTGAGCTGCCATGACTCTTTGAAGAGAACTCCTTTACTTGATCATTTACATCAGAAATATCGACCATAACATCAATCTCTTTGTAGAGTCTAGCTGATATCATATCACTATTTAAAGTAAACCTCTAGAAAACAGACCTATAATAAAATTTTCTAACTTAAAATTTAAAAAATTCCGAAATAGATTTACCTCAAAAATAGTAATAAGTTATGAAAATCATATTTATTATAATACTTACGTTTACCCTTAAACCTTACTTTTCTTATGCTGAAAAAACGTCCAACTATTTTAATAAAGCTCTCAATTTTTACAAATCAGGTGATTACGATAAATCAACTTTTTTTATCAAGAAAAACATTTCTAAAAAAAAGTCTCACTTTCCAAGCTTAAAACTACTATCAAAAATTTATACTAAAAAAGAAAAGTATTCTAAAGCTCTTAAAATTTATCTATCAATTTTAAGAGCTCTCCATTACCCAATAAATCTCAATCTAAATAGCAAAAAAACACTCGAAGGTGATCTCAATAATATTCCTGTACCGAAAATAAAAGCTCGAGAGGTATATTACTTGATTGCAAAAACTTATTGGCTTTCATCTAAAAGTAACATTTATTCAAAAAAAGTAAAAAGATTGAATTTAATAAGAAGTCTGAGGTATTTTCAAATTTGTAATTTTTACAAAATAAAGCCTAAATCAACAGCTTTACATCTTGCTATCATAAGAAAAAAATTGGGAGATAGCGATCTTGCAGAAATAAATTTATCTCAATTTTCTAGACTCATAAAAAATGATAAAAAAATAAAGTCGATGCCTCAAAAAGCAAAAGTTCTTCTAGGAAATGTATACTTAGACTCGGGGCAATACAGAAAAGGCCTTTTGATATCTAATTCTGTAAGAAAAGAAAGTTCAATTAATTCAAAAAGCTTACAGAAAAAAATTCAAGAAGAATCTTCAAACTTTAACCTTTTAATAGGGAGATCATTTGATTCAAACTTAACAAAAACTGAAAATTCAAAAAAAATTCAAGATTCAGTCTATTCTGAAACAAAAATTGATTATAATTTCCGAACAACAATGAAAAATGACACATCTTATCTTTTTGGATTATCCTTCAATCAAGACGTTATGGAAAAAAATCAGTTGAGCCACCTTGACAGCAAATCTCTTGAGCTAAAAGTAGGTTTTTTAAGAAATAATTTCTCCTCATTTTTATTAAGCTCTACCTACTCTTTTAAAAACATTTCTTCCAAATTAGCAAATAGCTTAACATTTCAGAATAATTTAAACCTTCATTCAATTGAAACTAGTCTTCATTCCGCTTCAACAAAAGGCTTACATTCTTGGAAGCTATCCCTTACTGCCTTCGATTATCTAAATCAGGGTGATAATGTAGACCTCGGTCTAAAATGGTTTTATGAACCTTTTTCAAAAACAGTTCTTTTTTCCCCTACTTATGGACTTTCTCTTTTAATATTTAAAAATAAGTACAGTAGTTCGATGACTACAGAGACAAAAACATCTATCACAAACCGTTCCATAATAAGTTATCTTAAATTAAAACTTTCAACTCATCTCAATTATTCCTATCAGTATAACAAAAATTCATCTTACAACCTTCACCAGGTTGAGTTCATAAATATGTTAAATATCCCAATAGGTTGGCTTGAAAACTTGTATTTTTTTCCTTCTATTAAATATAGTTTTATAAAAAAGAAAAATACTGATCTTTTTACTAAATGGAGAGGTAGTGCCAACCTCTCACTTACTTTTTAGTGAGACAGGAGATAAAATGGCTTCTAAGAAAAAATCAAGCCCTAAAAAGAAAAGCTCAGAAATAAAATCTATTGCAGTTCTCTGTAGTGGAGGAGACTCCCCAGGAATGAACTGCGCGATAAGAAGTGTTGTTCGAACAGGTATACATTATGGATTTAAAGTTTTTGGTGTTCAAAGAGGCTATACTGGACTTCTTTCTGGAAATATACACCAAATGGATGCATCATCAGTTGGAAATATTCTCCAAAAAGGAGGAACTATACTCCAAACCTCTCGGTGTAAAGAGTTCTTTCAAAAAGAAATGAGAAAGGAGGCATTTCATATTCTTCAAAGAAAAAAAGTTGATGCTCTCATAGTTATAGGTGGAAATGGGTCTTTAAAAGGAGCATTCCACCTTCACAAAGAAACACTTCTCCCTGTTGTAGGCATTCCAGGAAGTATAGATAATGACATTTCAGGTACATCCTACTCTATAGGTTTTGATACTGCTGTACAAACTGCAATTGATGCTGTTGATAAAATTAGAGATACAGCCACTTCTCATGAAAGAACTTTTATTGTAGAAGTTATGGGTAGAAAATCTCCTTCAATAGCTCTTCACGTAGGAGTATGTACCGGAGCCGAGAATGTTGTTTTTTCAGAGAAGACCCTTAATATAAAAGAAATTTATAATGATATTCAAAGAGGTATCGAAAGAGGTAAGAGTTCTTCTATAATTATTGTAGCAGAGGGAGAAAAACCTGGTCTAAGTTATGAAGTTCAAACCAGACTAAAACAAAATTATCAAATTGATGCTCATGTTTGTATTTTAGGTCATATTCAAAGAGGTGGAAAACCTACATCAATTGATCGTTTTATGGGATCAAAAATGGGTTATTTGGCAGTAAGGGCATTAACAGAAAAAAAGTTTCCTGTCGTCGTGGCCCACAATCAAGGTTCCACAGATATTATTTCGTTAGACGAGTCCATTAGCTCAAAGGAGGAAAAAGACTTAACAAGTCTAGACCTTCTCAAAACACTCTCAATTTAAAAAGTCTTCTGTCCACTTTCTGTAGGATATTTTATGAAAGGGTAGATAAAAAAACATCTCCTCTAAAGGTATCTCTTTTTTTTCTTTAAGTAATACTTCACTAACTTTTCCCATGTATCTTGAAAAGAATATCTTATTAGCATTGAAGAGCTCATTTCTCTCAGCATCCAACATTAATGAAATTATGTTTCCATCAATGTCGACTTTTCCTACTGAAAGACAATTATCTAACTTTTTAATTGGAATAAATTTGCATAGAGAACATAGTAATAAATAAATTGGTAACTCTAACCATCTAAAATCTTCCCACAACAGTTTTTTTACAGACTCCAGCCCCTCAATAACTAAGACAAACCTCTTTAAGGGTATTGTTTTATTTTGACTCCTGAAAAGATAAATAAACTTTTCCTTTAATGGCCTTCCTTTCCTTCCCAAACCTAAAATTTCAATTCCAGGTAAACCATTATTTGAGTAACCAAAAATATTTATTTTTAAAATTTTTTTTCCCCTTAAATAGAGACCTTTTGTTGATGACGTAAACATTTTGTTCCTCTTAAAATAAGTTGAATTATTTTCTTTTATTGCAACTAAAAATATTTTAAGGATTGAATAAAATATAGGAATTATTAGATAATTTATTTCAATGAAACCATTAAATTTATAAAGAGTTCAAAGATTTTTTTCCTGTGAATAATAACAAGACCTTTTATCACTTTTTCCTCTATAAAAATGAAACTCTTTTAGATCAAAAGCGTAACTCTTTCTCAACTTTTTACAAAGTTCTATTGAGTCTTCAACATCATTTTTAAAATCTTTCAAATTAAAGGTAAGAACAGCTGAACTACCGAATTGGCAAAGGGCCTTTCCTTCCTTATAAACAACTCCTCTTAAAAAAGGCCTCTTACTTACATTAGGCATTTTTTTTATTTTTATCATTTTTAAACAAAATGACCTAACATTAACCTTCTCTCCCATACAATCAAAAAAAGCCATTGAATGCCTTTTAGAAATCAAGCTGTTTTTTTTCATCAAAGTGCAGGCGCTCCTTAGACTTTCCTCAATATTTTGAGGGTCATAAATTTTAAAATTAACTTTAGCGGGATTTATAGAGGGGAAAAAAAAGGTTCCCCCCCAAAAAAGAAACAAACCTAGAAAGAAGCGAAACATAGCTTTTTTCCGACTAAGATGGAAATAGTCCTCTAAGCCTCATGGCCATAAAAAGTTTTCCTAAAGCGACTATAAAAGCAGCCTTTTTCATATCTGTATCGTATTTATCTTTAGCTTCACAAACTTCATCAAAAGCCCTTTTTAAGATTCCATGAAGCTCTTCATTAATTCGGTCTAAATCCCAGAAAAAATTCTGAAGACCCTGGACCCACTCGAAGTAAGAGACAACAACACCACCGGCATTACATAAGATATCTGGTATAATAAAGACGCCTTTATTGGACAAGTGCTCAATCGCATGTTTAGTAAGTGGACCATTAGCACCCTCAGCAATGATTTTCGCCTTAACATTATCACAGTTGTCCTTTGTCACGACACCATCAATTGCTGCAGGAATTAGCACATCAACATCTAAAGCCAGAAGCTCCTCATTAGAAATCACTGTTGCACCAGGCATGTCCTTTAAAAACCTTCTGCTATCAACCCAATCAACTGCTTTTTGAAGATCAATTCCATTTTTATCATAGATTGCACCTGAAACATCACTGATTGCAACAATCTTAACTCCTTCTGCATGTAAATCTTGAGCTGCAGGAATACCAACTTTTCCAAAACCGTGAATAGCGACAGTAGTATTGCTACCCATAGTTAACCCCATTTTTTGGGCAGCAAAGTTCACGCAGAATGCAACTCCTTTCCCAGTTGCTTCTGCTCTTCCCAAAGAGCCTCCGACAGCAATAGGTTTACCTGTTACTACTCCAGGTATCGTATAACCTTTTAATTGGGAATAGGTATCCATAAACCAGGCCATCGTTTGAGCATCTGTTCCAATATCAGGAGCTGGTATATCTGTTGAAGGACCTATAATCATGTTGATTTCAGTGCAATATCTTCTTGTTAACGATTGAAGCTCCTGACGAGATAGATTGTTTGGATCAACCATAATCCCACCCTTAGCGCCACCTAAAGGAAGTCCTACCAGAGCACACTTAAAGGTCATCAGCATGGCCAAAGCAGCCGTTTCAGAGAGGTCAACATTGGGGTGATAACGAATCCCACCTTTTCCAGGTCCAATTGTCATATTATGTTGAACCCTAAACCCCATGAAAGTTTTAACAGTTCCGTCATCGAGCCTAATGGGTACTGAAACCTGTAAGGCCCTCTTTGGATATTTTAAACGATCTAAAACATTAGGATCTAAACTCATCGTATATGAAGCCACTTCTAATTGTTCTAGCGCATCCTTATAGAGGGGGCTTTCAAAAAGGCTCATGATTATTCTCCCTTTAGCTTGTTATCAAATTTTTCTAAATCTACACCCTAATCATTAGGGTGAGTAGCTTTTTTCGATGTTTTTTTTATCTCGGTTTTTGCCTCTTTAACGAGGGTTTTAAGAAGGTCCTTCATATCCTTATCCAAATTAAGGTCCTTCGTTTTCTCACGCATAGCTTTAATAAATTCATTAGCAGAAGGGGCGCTCTTTTTCTTAACCGCCTTCTTTGATACTCCCTTCCCTCTACCTGGAGCAACCGTACCCTTTAAAATCTTCCTCAATTCAGTGCGTTTTCTTATCTCACCATTTTTTATTTTTTCAAAAATCATTTTTTGCATAGGTCCTTCTTCCAAAGCACCAAACTCAAGAAGAACGTACTTTTCTATGTCAAATACCTTCGCTGCTTCTCTCAATTCTTTAGGAAGCTTTCCTAATAATATACTTCTATGCACTTCTGACTTAGATATTCCTAAAGCAGCTTGAATCTTTCTTTCAGAAGCATCAGTTGATTTTTTGTAAGCATAAATTCCATCTGCTTTATCTATGTAATGAAGCTCTTCCCGGGAAGAGTTTTCAGAAAATTGAATGGCCATTAACTCTTCTTCTGATTTATCGTCCAGAATAAAACAGGGAGCCTTCTTCATATCGATAGAAGTCATCGCCCTATAGCGGCGCTCACCACATATAAGAGTTAATAAACCATTTTCTCTATGCACAACAAGCGGTTGAATAAGGCCATTTGCCTTAATATTTTCAGCTAAATCCTTCAAGGACTTATCATCAAACTTGGTTCTTACCTGCTCTTTAACATTAATATTTTTAAGAGAAACTTCTTCTAATTTAGCACCCTTAAGAAGCTTATCGTCTGAGATTTTGAAAATATCGTGATCAAGTCTATCTGCTAGTGAAACGGTTTTTCTTTCTTTTTTTGAAACTCTTGGTGCAAAATTCTTGGCCATAATACACTCCACGTCCTTGTGTTAAGTATTGTTGAAAAAAATTAAAGATTAAGGGCCTCCCATAAAGCATCATAATCCTGTTTTCCTTGATTGTTTTTTCCCAACATAAAAACAGGTTTTTTTAGAGAAATAGACTCTTGCATCTGAACAAGATTTCTAATGCCAGGGGTACAGTGAAAAGATTGAGCAAGTTCACTCATTCTCTGCTTTTCTATATTCCTTCTCCCATTAACCATCGAAGGAATAATGGCAAACTCAAGCTTAGGATTTTCTGTTTCTTTTATAATCTCAAAAGTATCCATCAGCTCCTCTAGACCATCGATTGAATAATCTTGAGCTTGAGTAGGAATAAGTATTTTATTTGAAGCAACTAAGCTCATGATGAGCTCGTCTCCCAAAATAGGTGGAGTATCAATGACAACAAAATCATAGGAGTCGCCAACTTCCTGTATCCTCTTTTTTAAAAGCCTCTCTTTTCTACCAGCATTTTTTCTTATTTCAGATTCTGACAAGATGAGTAACTTTGATAAATTGGCCAAATGACGACTAGAGGCAATGATATCGATATTGCCGTGAAAGTCACCCTCACCTTCAGAAGAAATAACAAGATCCTGAAAAGGAACATCCCCAATAAGCCACTCAGGAATCAGAGTCCTTTGTATTTGAACGCCCAAAGTGGAACTAAGATTTGCCTGGGAATCAAGGTCTATTGCCAGAACTTTGTTTCCCTTATTGGCAAGGTGACAAATTAGCTGGTAACACTGCATTGTTTTACCAACACCACCCTTATTATTGCCTACTGTGATAACTTCCATGAATCACTCCTCTCAATTTTTCTTTCTAAAAATCAGGATTTTAAGCAAACCTTATTTTTTTATAAAATTTTAGGTCACTCATCACACTCAGTCAAAAAACACTTTCCAAAATGATGCAAAAAATCATCTTTACAGAAAGCCTAAAAAATTTTAAGTCTTTTCGCAAAGATAAATATTCTCTAAGAGGAACCTATGCTTGAATTATTTGAATCATCTGCTGACTACCTTCCACCAATCAAAGAATCAGAACTTTCAGATGAGGAAGTCTTAAAAGAAATAACATCAATTAAACGAGAATTGGGTAATGATGTTGTGGTTTTAGGACATCATTACCAACAAGACGATATTGTGCAGTTTGCTGATTATACAGGGGATTCTTTGGCCCTCGCTAAAGAAGCAGCTAAACTTAGCGCTCCTTACGTCATCTTTTGTGGTGTTCATTTTATGGCAGAAACAGCAGATATGCTAACAAAGCCTGGTCAAAAAGTTATTCTACCCGATCTTAACGCAGGTTGTTCGATGGCGGACATGGCCAACTCAGAGCAAATAGACGCAGCATGGGAAAGATTAAATACAGCAACTGAAGAAAAAATAATTCCTGTTACTTATATTAATTGCTCTGCAGAGCTGAAGGCTTTTGTTGGAAAATATGAAGGCAGTATTTGTACGTCGTCAAACGCTCAAAAAATAATCAGTTGGGCCCTTGATAAAGGAGAAAAGCTCTTATTTTTTCCTGACCAGCACCTTGGTAGAAATACTTGTTTTGATATGGGGATACCCCTAGAAAAAATGGTCATCTATGATCCTACTAAGCCTAAAGGTGGCCTTACAGACGAACAAATTAAAGACGCCAAAGTCATTTTATGGCATGGATTCTGCTCAGTTCATCAAGGTTTTACAACCTCACAAATAAAAAATGTAAAAAAAGACTCTCCTGAAACAACAGTTATTGTGCACCCTGAATGTAGGTTCGATGTCGTTCAAGGAGCAGACCTTAATGGCTCAACAGCCTATATTATTGAAACAATTAGGAAAGCACCCGAAGGTTCTAAATTTGCTGTCGGAACGGAAATAAACCTTGTAAATCGTCTTGCCAATAAATACACTAATAAAAAAATTTTTTCGCTTTCCCCGTACCAGTGCCTCTGTACAACAATGTATAGAGTCAGACCAAGATGGCTCTTAGCAAGTTTTAAGGCCATAAAAACAGGGACTCCTATTAACGTGATCAAGGTCGAAGAAGATATTAAAAGAGACTCTCTTTTGGCTTTGGATCGGATGATGACCATTTCGTAATAGAGACCACGGAGGTTTTTTTATGATTTATGCTGACTATAATGGAAGTGCTCCTTTAGATTCCCAGGTGAAAAACTACCTTTTAAAAAGATTAGAAGATGGTCCTTTTGCCAACCCAAATGCAATCCACAACCTCGGTACTAAAACATTGATGGGTATGGAAAAAGCCAGGAGTATCTGCGCGAAAATATTAGGGGCAAAAAAACACCAAATCTTTTTTAACTCAGGCTCAACTGAGGGTATTGCCACAGTCTTCCACTCAATCCTTTCAGAAGCGAAAAAAAATCACAAAACCTCATTTATTATTTCTGGCTTTGAACATGCTGCTATTCCAAATACTGCTAGTTATTATCAAAAAGAGGGCTTTGAAATAAAAACTCTCCCTACAACAAAATCAGGCATCGTCGATCTGGAGGTGCTAAAAAAGTGGCTAGAAGAAGGAAGAGACCAATTGGCCATGGTATCTATTATGGCCGCAAATAATGAGAGCGGAATTATTCAGCCCTATAAAGAAATTGGTCGACTATGTAATAGCTACGGCATACCATTCTTTTGCGACACTACACAATATATAGGGAAAGCTCACTTCAACTTTGAAGAGTCAGAAATGGATTATGCCATCCTTTCAGGCCACAAGATAGGAGCCCTTACAGGAGCAGGCATTCTATTGGCAAAGGAACCTTCTCTCTTAAAGCCTCTTATTATTGGAGGAGGACAAGAAACTGGACTAAGAGGAGGTACACAAAATTATATTGGTAATGAAACCCTTGCGGTTGCCTTAACAAGCGTTGAGGAAAAGTTAGCCCACTCCAAAGAAATTGAATTAGCAAGAAATGCTTTTGAGAAAGATATTAAAGATAGCTTTCCAGAGGTTGTTATTATTGGTGAGTCCTCGCCAAGGTTAGGTACAACGACTTACCTTTCTTACCCAGGTATTCATGGCCAAGCGATTCAAATTGAACTGGAGTCTGATAATATTTTTGTAACCACCTCATCAGCTTGTTCTGATAATAGCCCGGTAACCAGCCATGTCTTAAAAGCTATGGGTATATCTGATGAAGTTGGTCGGGGAGTTGTTAGAATTTCACTCGGGATGGACTCTCCACTCGGCTACTATAAGGAAATTGGAGAAAAGCTTAAGAAAGCCTATAGAAAACTTTCCAAGGTCAAAAGCTTTTAAAAATTTTTTCTTCGAATCTTCTATAGATATGATTGCAAAAGTATAGGTTGAATTGACTTTTCTTTTAATTAAAGTTAACTTAAAAATGGTTAACTAAAGGCAAATCACGACTCCATCTCCATCACAAACCTTTTGAAGACCCTTCTGGCAAAAAGCCCTCTCTTTTGATCTTTGGCAATGCCCTTTTAAGTACGATATCTTCTCTTGATCAAGACCTTTGGGACAAGCAGGCCACCCTACGGTACCGCAATTATCCTGACCACAAAACTTATCATTAAACCTTTCACACTTTCCACCAATGACTTCATACCAACCCCAGCGACAATTTTGACAAAAAGAAGCTTCTTTTTTCCTACAACTTTTACTCCAGGTCTCACATCTAATTGCTTTTCCATCAAAGTATTTTTGATGGGCCAAGCCAACTCTAAAGTCATCAGTAACCTCTCTTTCCAGGTTAGACCAAAAATAACCTCCTTTAAATAAACCATCTCTCTCAATTGAAGAATATCTAGCTAATCTGTTTTTTAAAAAACTTTTATCTTTCTTAATCTCCCACTTAATATTCTCTGAGTTTAGATTTATTAAAGGGAATGAAGACCAATGTATTTTGCCTTTTTTTAAATAATTTATAGTTAACATGAACGGTGGAACTTCTCTTTTTGAATTTTTTGCTAGTATTTTCTGATTAGAGAAGAATATTTTAAATCTCTCTACCTCTGTCACTAAGTCTTTCTTTAGGAACTTATCTTCTACATTACATTCACTATCTGTAGGAATTCTTTTGGATAAAATCTGACCAAATATTTTTTCCTTTTTTCTTTTTTTATCAACATAAGGTACTTTATAAAATAAACACTCTGAGTAAGCTTCATCACCCCCGCCACCTAAAACACTAAACTTTGCCAGCAATTGCCATGTCAAGTATGGTCTAGAGATAGGTTGATCCACATTAAAATAGTGCTGGTTAACAATACTTAACTTATGCGTATAGGCCCAATCCACATATTTTTTTGCCTCAAATACATCAGATGCTAATTCTTTCTCCTTCAAAATATCACAAGAGAAAAGGCTAAAAATTGTCATTATTAATAAAAGGGAAAACCTCATTTTAGTTTCCTCATACATCTAAAGGATATCCTAAGCTCTGAGGAAGGTAGCTTTTCTAGGGCTTTTAACTTTTTTTCAAATTTAATTTCTTCCTGTAAGTCCATCCTATTTACATCAAAGCTCAAACCGTTCCATTGAGCTCTCTTACCGAGCTCATGCCATGGTGAATCTACATTGAAATAAAAACTAGATAATTTAAGATTTTTTAGCTCGTTATATGGATTTTTCATAGCTTCAGGATATCCCCCTAAAACTTGAAAAACGCCAGTCCATGAAGATGAGTTTATCGAATGCCTTTTAAACGGCATTAAAGACAAACAATCTTTAGTAAAGACCTTTTTACAGTATTTCCTTTCAAATTTAAAATCTGGGTTATTTTTAGCCTTCCATAAAAAAGAAACTTTCTTCTTAGTCCAAGGATAAGGGCCTTTCTTAATAATTCTTTTTCTATTATTTTGGATATCTTGAGGAATATAAGTTGCAGCATCCCATATATGAGTCTGCAAAAGTTGCTTTCCCTTAAAGGAGCAATAGTCTTTCATTTCTTTCATTGTCAATCCAAAAGCTGAATCTGAAGGAATGAAATTATTAGGAATTTCAAATGGTAATCTGAGCTTTCTCTTCCATTCAGAGATATCCCTAAAAGTTACTTGAAATTTATCTATGAAAATATTCTGATTAAAATTGTTCCAAAAAAAAGTGTCTTTATCTCTAGAATATTTTCCATAGCTATAATTTCTTTGAGGTAGAAAAACTTCATTACAAGAATTTTGCATCAAAAAAACTAAGCTAGTCCTTCCAGAGACAAGTTTTAAAGCCATACTATAATTGGGCACATATTTACCTTTATGATCCCAACGAGTTATAATTTGACCAAAATACTTTTTATTGCCAACCTTAATCGGTTCTACAGAACTAAATTTAGAGGATTTACCACGCCTTTTAAAACGAACTTTTCCTTTTACTTTTTTTAAAAAGCATTCAATAAAGTCCGGATTACATCGAAAGTAACTTGGGTCAACATCATCGTAAGCGATTAGCTCTTTTTTACACTCAGTAAACTCAGCATCTGATAATTGGTCTGCTTGACCCTCCGACCAAACCTTTTGCAAAACTTCACTCGTTCTAATTAAGTCCTTCAAGTCATTGCTTCTTTCAATCCATCTTTTTGCCTCCTTATCATTGGAATATTTATTATATAAAAAATAAAACCCCATAAAAAAAGTTGGAATAAAGACAAGAAACAAAAAAAATTTCAACTTAGGTCTAAAATTTTTCATAAACAAGTAAACTAATCAGGATTCATCGAAGACTCTTTTGCTTCAATGACGCTGAAAAAAAATAGGATTATAATTTTATACAAGTAAAGGTTACTGTTCGACAATATTGAAAGTGATCTAGCAATCAACCATTTTTCATATTTTTATGAAGGAGACTTTCAATGACTGATTGGTTAGAAGATGCAAATAGTTCTAAAGACTATCAATCTGAAATCCTTTCATTTTCAACTTATTTTGAAAAATTCCAAAATAATCCAGAGAAGGAACTTCGATCTTCGTGTAAGTACCTTTTAGATATGATCAATTACTTTGGAAAAGATGATAATGATCTTTATAATCTATTTACTCTACAGCAACCAGACTCTCCTGCGGTCTTCGGTCAGCAGATACCTGAAAAATCAATTATTGAAAATCTTATAAATTTTCTCGAAGAAGGTATCAACAATAAATTTATCCTTCTTGTAGGTCCAAATGGTTCATCCAAATCAAGTATTGTAAAAAAAATAATGAAGGGTGCTGAAATTTACTCTGAATCGGAGCCTGGATCTCTCTATTCATTTAGCTGGATTTTTCCAATCGAAAATTATGTAAAAGGCTCTTTAGGTTTAGCAAATTATGTTCCTCAAGATAACCTTACTACATTTGCTCACTTAGATGATAAAGATATCTCTGCCATTATTGGTTCAGAATTGAAAGATCACCCAATTTTACTTATACCAAAAATAAGTAGACAAAAAATTATAAACGAAGTTCTCTCAAATAATCCTCAAGTACTAAAATACGTTCAAAAATCTTATCTTTATAGAGGAGACCTCTCTAAAAAAAATAAAATGATTTATGACGCCCTACTGAAAAACTTTAAAGGAAATCATCAAGAAGTTCTTAAATATATAAGAGTGGAAAGAATTAAAATTAGCAAAAGATACTCGACTAGCGCTGTTACGATAGAGCCCCAGATTCATCTAGATGCAAGAATGCAACAAATAAGTATGGACAAAAGGCTCGCCAGCTTACCTCCAAGCCTTCAATGTCTTAATTTATTCTCCCTTCAAGGAGAAATTGTCATGGCCAATAGAGGAATCCTTGAATATTCAGACTTACTAAAAAGACCTCTAGATACTTACAAATATCTTCTCATGACTATGGAAACTGGAACTATAAATATTCAAGGGATTCTGACTGAATTAGATACCTTCTTTATCGGAACCTCAAATGAGATTCACTTAGCAGCTTTCAAACAGCATCCTGATTTTAACTCATTTAAAGGACGATTTAATTTTATTAAAGTTCCATACCTTCTTAATCATTTGGAAGAAGAGAAAATTTACAAAGAACAGGTTGAAGGTTTAAAGGACAAATCTGTTTTCGAACCCCACTCCCTTGAAACCCTTTGTTTATTTTCAACTATGAGCAGACTAAGAGTATGCCAAAGCAAAAACTATTCTAACAAGAAACTTTCAAATATCGTCACTGGTTTTAACCCTTTAGAAAAATGTCTTCTGCTTAGTAAAAATATACTTCCTGAGAAACTAGATATAGAGTCTAAACAGATTCTTCGACATAGCATTGATGAGGTGAGAAACGAGTTTAAAACAGAAAATCTATATGAAGGAAAATTTGGGCTTTCGCCAAGAGATTTAAAAAATATTCTTTACCAACTATCTTCTACTTACAAAAGAGTCACCTTCATAGAAATAATAGACTTCTTAGGTAAACTGATCCTTCAAAAAAATGATTACGATTTTCTCAATATGACTCCTCAAGGTGATTTCCATAATCCAGTCAGGTTTATTTCATTACTAAAAAACCATAACCTTAACATTTTTGATTTTGAATTAAGGGAAAGCCTAGGACTAGTTGATAACCGCTCTTACGAAGATTATATAAAAAAATACATTGAAAATATTAATGCCTTTATCAAAGGAGAAAAATTAAAAAATAAAATCACAGGAAAATTCGAAGAATGCGATGTTTACTTTATAAAAGAGTTTGAAAGCAGTATTACGCTAGAAGAGGAGGCTGAAAAATTTAGGGCCCACCTAATTTCAAAATTAGGTGCTTTTGCATTAGACAATCCGAAAAAAGAAATAAAATACTCAGAAGTATTTCCTAACCTCATTCAAAAACTTCAAGAGTCTTTTAGAAAAGAGCAAAAAAATCTCATTCAAGATATTTCAAAAAACTTAGTCTTTTACGAAGCTCAAATAGACGCGGCGCAAGGCAGTCATACAGAAAAGAAACGTCCCTCTAAAAATGGGCAAAACCTCTCTCAAAAAGAGATTTCTCAAATTACTGCAATTATTAGCAACCTGCAAAAAAAGTTTCAATATACCCGAGAAGGCGCTATCTCAATTTTAAAGTATGTGATAAAGGAACGTTACTAGCTTATTTCTCTTTTTGAATTGGCCACTCTTAGGAAATCTCATGCCCATCTTAGAAAAATCCTTTTCCCCAGAAAAGTATACCGCCATGTACTCCGTGGATGAGAAGTTTGATGGCTTGAGGCTCGATCAATTTATTAAGGAGTACCTACCATCCTTTTCTAGGGAAGTTATAAAGAGAAAAATCAAGTCCCTAGATGTTTGTATAATTGGTAGACCTTCTCCTCATAGACCTTCTTCAAAGGTTTACTATCAAGAAAAAGTTGAGGTTAAAATTGTAAAAACAAACCATGAAGATGAATTATGGAGAGGAAATAAACTCAAATTGGAAACTGCTCCAAAAGTTGTTTTTGAAAATGATCTTATGACCGTGGTTGGAAAACCTGCATTTATGTCTACTCACCCAACTGGGAAACACCTTTTTAATTGTGTGACGGTTTTCTTGGAATCAGAACTTAAAAGAAAAACTTACTCTGTCCATAGACTTGATAGAGAAACTTCAGGCCTCCTTATTCAAGGAAAAACACCAGAATCCTCCAGAGTCCTTACAGACTTTTTTGAACAAAGTAGAGTAAAAAAAGCGTATTTCTTCATTTCAAAAATAAAATCTAAAGAAGCCAAAAAAAATGAATTTACAGCAAGAGAAAGGCTTGATTCCACAAATGAAGGGCTCAAAAGAGTTTATATTGACTGGCATCCCTTTGATTCAACTCTTGGTAAATCTGCAGAAACTAAATTTAAAATCCTTTTCAAAAACGAAACCTATGCATTGGGTTTAGCTTTTCCCAAAACAGGTAGGCAACATCAAATTAGAGTTCATGCAATGGTTCACGGTTACCCTCTTCTAGGAGATAAGCTGTACCTGGGATCATTTAAAATGTTTCAACGTTTTAAGGACGGATTTGCAACTACTGAAGATCATGACTTAATGGAGATTCCTAGGCATGCCTTACACGCCGTTGGACTAAAGATCCCTAATCTTAAAGATGTCCCTTTTTTACACTGTCCTTTACCAAGTGACCTAGAAGATTGGATAAAAACAAATCTACCAATGCACCCGACCGACCTTGATAAACTAGTTAAAAAAGAGCTTCATGAGGCTTTCTCTTCTCCTAGTAAATAGTTTAAAACTCCCTTAACACCACTATTTTCATTTCCTTGCAGTATAACTTTAGGGTGGTACTGCATACAATCAAGATGAGATTGAATATTGCTTACCCCAACACTATTAGGGAAACATTCAAAAACACTTTCATCATTAGGAGCGTCCCCAAAAAAAAGACAATCACCTACCTCATAGCTCGGGTACTTTTTTCTTAGAAAGTATTTCATTGCCCGGCTTTTAGAAATTTCTCCCTTCCAAAAATTTAAATGCACATTTGATGAAGAAAAATTCAGTCCCTTTTCTCTCAAAAAATCTTCCACCCGTTTTTTTAAACCTTCTTTACCTTCGAATTTATAAAGGTCTATGGCCCTATCCGTTCTTCTTCCAAAAGAGTCTAGAGATAAAGAACAGTCAAAAGACCTTACTAGTTCAGAAGCGACTTTTTCCAATAGAGAATAATCCTCTTCTAGTACGAGGTTTTCTTCTACCATTCTTTCATTCAAATCCCTAAAAAGTATGACCCCTCCGCCCTCACAAATGACCGAATCAATTTGGGGGAAATGGGTTAAAAAAAAGTGCCCCCAAGAAAGAGACCTTCCTGTAACAATACTTAGAGGAATTCCCTTTTTTCGAAGGAAGCTCAAAACGGACATAAAATGGTTAGAAAGAGACCCATCCAAGTCTGTCAGGGTCCCATCAAAATCTGAAAATACTATTTTTACTGTCAAGGAATTCAAAGTTAATTCATCGGGAAAGCAAGGCCCATATAAAGACCTGAATAACTATCCTTAAGGTTTAGCTTACCTTCAAGGTTAGCTGTCAAATGTCCATATCCTTTCATAGGAATCTTACCAGTGATCCCCATCGATAAATTTGCAATAGTTTCATAAGATTTTTCAGAACCATCTAAGCTAATGGCCAAAGGAATAGAAGCATAAGGAAAACCTTCATAGCCCCAAAAACTAAAGCCTTTTGAAAAAATAGGAGTTACTCCAAACACATTTTTTCTTGTATCCCCATCTTTAACGTTTTGCAAAACACCCTTCACAGAAAACCTCGGTTGCTTCATATAATCTGGGAAGAACTCATAATCTAAACCAGCAAATACTCTTCCAGAAAATCGACCTCCAGAAATCCCAATTCCCCCATCAAGAGTCATCCTAGAGTGAAGTTTCTGAGTAAACCGACCCTGAACTCCAACTCCTCCGCTAGAACTTAAATTCCCAGTCATTTCTAAAGAAACAAACTTTTTATCTATCATTAAAGGATATGAGGAAAACCCAACCCCAGAAGACAGCGCATTATAAGAAAAGAAAGTGAACAAAAATAATAACGCACCAAGAAAAAAGTTAAACAACCTCATAATACCCTCCAAATTCTCGCTATCAAGAACCAAATTTTAGGACAATATACTTCTAAAAAAATTAACACGCCTACAGTCAGAGTTAAATCCCCAAAAGTGATTATCTCTCCCTTTTTTACTAAAAATCTCTTTAGCCTATTGACGAGAAACGGGCCAAGAACTATAAAGTCTACACTATTATTGTGGTGGCCGTAGTTCAGTTGGTAGAGCGCCAGATTGTGATTCTGGTTGTCGTGGGTTCGAGTCCCATCGGCCACCCCACTATTTTTTAGTCTAAAAGTAAAACCTCTATAAAGTTAATTCCATTGAATTCCTATTTTTTAAAAGCACTCCAATAAAGTAGAAAATTTCTCTTGAAAGATATTTCCTTAAATGCACCTTGCAGAGCAGTTGGGTATTAAGAAAGGGCCATAATGACATCAAATTTAAACAATCTGACACCTTATTTTGCTCTAAATAGATTTCATTTTGGCATGATGATTGCTTTGTAGTAAATAACTAGTACCAAAAAGAAAACCTTTAAAGGAGGAAGTGAAAATGAAAAAGTCGTTACTAAAAGTTCTATCACTATTTTTTGTCCTTGGTCTTATAAGTGCTGAAACTATGGCCGATTCAGATGACATTAGATTAGGAAGACCTGGCTACGGCGGAAATGGTTGTCCGGCAGGAAGTGCTTCAGCGACACTAAGCCCAGATAGAAAAGCTCTTAGTATAATTTTCGACGAATTTATGGTTGAAGCAGGTGGAAGCACACGACGGAAAGTATCAAGAAAGTCATGTAACATTGCAATTCCTGTTCATGTTCCTCAAGGTCTAAGTGTCTCAATTATTGCTGTTGATTACAGAGGTTTTAATTCACTACCAAGAAGAGCAAGTGCAAGGTTTACTGCAGAGTACTTTTTTGCTGGAAGAAGAGGTCCTAAGTACCAAAAAACATTTAGAGGTCCAGTTGATGATGACTACACTATAACTAATAAGCTTGCTGTATCTGCTATCTCTTGGTCTAGATGTGGTGAAGATGTTAACCTTAGAGTTAACTCAAGCATGATGGTTAGAAACTCTAACAGAAGAACTGAAGCACTTTCTACAGTTGATTCAGCTGACTTCAATGCTGGCCTTATCTACAGACTTTCATGGAGGAGATGTTAATCTCTCTAGAAGTTCACACTTTTAAATTAATTTAATTATACAAAAGAGGAGCCTCCAAATTTAAGGAGGCTTCTTTTTTCAAAGTGATTTCACTTTAGGAAAGGTTATTTTTTGGCCAACAGACAAATTTTGACTAAATAAGTTGGCTCCTCTTACAAGCCATAAAGGTAACTCGAGCTTTTTAGATATAAACTCCAAGGTGTCCCCTCTTTTAACAACATAATCAAAAGACCCATGGACCTCATTTTTTTCTACAAAGGAGAGGTATTTTTGCTTATGAAAAGCTTTTCTCTTAAAAATAAACTCCTTTAGACCTTTCTCATCTAGAGGAAGAATGATTCTTTGTCCAACTTGCAACCTTTTAGGATTTATCCAACCATTAAGGACTAAAACGCTATTTAACGGCGCTCCAGACCAATCTGAAAAGTGACCTAGTGTCTCTCCAAGCTCAAGAAAAAATTCATAGGTTTTCCTTCCCACCTTCTTGGTTCTAAAGTCAAAATAACTTTCCATTGTATTCAGAGAGTATAGCCCCCCAAGTTTTTTTGATGATCTTTGATCTAATATTTGTTCACCTTTAAAAACTTCATCCATTGTCATAAGCCTAAAATTCTTATTCGCTCCCACCCCACGAACCGTAGGTACTTTGCTTTTTCTCAATTTAATCTCTTGTCCTGGAAAAAGAATATCGTAGGAAGAGAGGTTATTAATTTGCATAAGCTCTGCCATGTCTTTTTTGTGTAGTTTAGATATAGAATAAAGACTCTCTCCACTCCTAACAATATGGTTTGTAGCAACTTTCTTTCTTAAATTAAAGGTAGGCTTTATTTTTTCTAACTTTAGCCTAAGCTGGCCTAATAAGATGTCATCTTTTTTTGGAATTTTTAAATTATAGCCACTTGGTATTTTGTAATTTCTTCTAAATACATGAGGCCTTATCCTAGGGTTCAGAAACTGTAATTTCCTAAGACCTACACCTAAAACTTTAGAAAGGTGCCTGACCTTAATAGTATTTGGTAATTTGATTTCGGAAACCTCTTCCAAAGCCAACTTCACCTGAGGACCAAAATACCTTTCTGGTTTTTTTGAAACCTCAACAACGGCCATAAATGAAGCGTAAAAGTTTTTTGATGCAAATCCAAAGCGTCTTCCCTGGTATTTTTTTACAATTTCTCCTATATCAGTTGTATTCAATTGCTTAATGGCCCTCAAAAGACTTCTTGCTCCATGATTATAAGCAGTAATAGCGAGAGGCCAAGCTCCTAGTTTTTTAAAATTTGTTTTTAAAAGCCTCCCAGCAGCCCTGGTAGAAAGATATGGATCTCTCCTCTCATCGATTAAATAATTCATTTTCATTTTGTACAGTCTTGCGGTACTTCTCATAAACTGCCACATACCAGCAGCTCCCACCTTTGAATATGCAAGAAAATTAAAAGAACTCTCTACATGAGGCAAGTAAGCCAACTCTTCAGGGATCCCTTGGGCGGAAAACTCTTTTCTTATGTAGTCTAAATAATAATACGACCTTCCCAGTCCTTCATAATATCGGTCCCTCATTCCTCGCTGAAACCTTACTCTTCGACTCATCATCCTCAATTTTTCAAGAGCAGGTCTACCAATCGACTCATAAAACTTTTTTTCATCCTCTAAAAGGTTTTGCGCTTTTTTAAACACTATATTTATCATCAATTTGCGCAACTTTGATTTCTCTTTTTTAACAAACCGGACTCTTCCTCTTCTAGACATCCCCTCTATATTGATTTTTTTGTAAATTACCGATAAATCTTCACTGTCATGAATATAACCTTCATTGCTTGAAATTTTGACAAATACCTTTTTCCAAAATTCGATCCTTACTCTCATTTCTTGATCAATAGGAAAATGGGGACTTGAACCAGAGGACGCAGTGCACGAAAAAGATAAAGTTAGACAAAAGAAAAAAAGAAAAATCATTTTCTTCATAAAAACCCACGTTTTATTTAAGTTTCTTCCCTTATATTCTTATTTTAATTCAAAAAAGAGTCAAAGATCAATTCACAAAATAATACAAGGCGTCTACCAAAAGAGACTAAAAGCAAGGTATGTCTTATATAAAAGGAGAAATAGACCATGAGTATAAAATTTCTTGTTGCAGTTATGGGAGTAATTCTTTTATCACTCTATGCTTTTTTGAAAATGTACAGACCGAAAGAAGAACTCCAAATGGCCCTTGAAGCGGACTACATTGAAAGTTTAAAAAAGTATTACTCCAACAAAGATATGAAAATCCAAAAGCATATATTTGACGTTGGAACAAAGTATGGAGCTGCTTTAGGAATGACAAAAGAAAATACTCTTAAAATGATTCAAAAAGACTTAGGGCAATAAAAAAGGGCTCCAAAACTATAACTTCTCTCCAATGCAAAAAATGATATAATGTTGAGAGTAACTCAATCCTGGAAGAAGTATTGTGAAACAGATCCTCATCGCTTTATGTCTAGTAGGACTCCTAACAACATCATGCAAGCCTACACAATTAGGGTCTAAGGTTAACCCAATAGCGATCTACTTTACTCCTTCAGTAGATGCGCAAGTCATTGAAGAAAACTCAAGAACCTTTATAAAGTACCTGGAAAAACATACAAATCTTTCTTTTAAGGCACATATTCCTTCTGACTACTTCACTGTTATTGAAGCACTTGGCTCAAAAAGAGCTGATATTTGCATCATGAACTCCTTTGGATACCTCTTGGCCAACCAAAAGTTTGGAGCAAAAGCCAAGCTTAAAGTGATAAGAAGAGGTAAGGACTACTACAGAGGCCAAATCATAGCCCACATTGACAGTAAAATAGAAACAATTAGGGATATTGAAGGGAAAAAATTTGCTTTTACAAACCCTGCTTCAACATCGGGCTTCCTTTTTCCTCTTAAAATTTTAGTGGATAATAAAGTGACTCCAAAAAGCACTACTTATGCAAAAAGTCATTCGGGAGTTGTGAAAATGATCTATAATAAAAAAGTAGATGCTGGAGCAACTTTTTACTCAAGCCCATCAGGAGATGGCACTATCAGAGATGCTAGGGTTCTCATAAAAGAGAAACATCCGGATGTTGTTGAGCAAATAAAAATTATAGAAATTACAGAAAATATTCCCAATGATCCATTCGTGTTTAGAAAAAACTTTCCAGAAAACTTAGAGAAAAAGTTTGTAATGGCACTAAAAAAGTTCCTTCAAACTAAAAATGGAAAAAAAGCTTTTGAAAATATTTATGGAGTAACAGGTGTAGTTAATGCTGAAGATGCAAATTATAATGCTCTCAGAGACCTTATAAAAAAAGTCAATATAGACATTAAAAAGCTCATCAATTAGCCGCCGCATTAAATCTTTACTTTTATTCTTTCAATTCTATCCATTACAATTTATAACACGGCAAAACTTAGCGTTCTGAAAGCTATTAACCAGATATAAATTAATTTAAACTTAAAAAAATAAGCTATGGAAAAACAAAACTTTGAACAACTTTACAAAAAATTGAAAGAAGAGAGGTCAGAAACGACTCTCAAAGACCTTGAGGTTCATCAGAAAAGAAGGGCCATTATCTTAGTTTCGGAAACTATAGATATAGTCAAAGTTGGAACTCATATTGCCCTTGATGATAAAGCTATCATTGAAACCTGGTTGGAACAAAAATTAGTTCAAAACCTTGAAGACCATGAATTTGAAAAGTTAAAATCAATGGACAATAAAATGGTTTCATTTATAATAATCCAACCTTTTGTCTTAATTCAGTTGTATTCGACTAAACATTAATAGAGGACAAGCAATTGCAAAAACCAATAATACTTCTGTTCGCTTTTTGTTTTATTTTTACCTCATGCAAAGATCGCCCTGCAAAAGGCTTGGGTCTCACACCAGAGAATAAGTTTTTTCCTTGTCCTAAAACACCGAACTGTGTTTCAAGCTTTGAGAACCCAAATGATGAAGAACACTTCATTAGCCCAATTAAATTTTTTGGTGGAAAAGAAGCAACAATCAAAAAGCTCGAAAAGCTCATTGGAGCAAACCCTAACGCAAAAATTGTTGAGAAAAAAGAAAACTATCTGAGAGCAGAATATACATCTTCAATTTTTAAATTTGTGGATGATATTCAGTTCTACTTTGGGCAAGAAAGTACCATTCACGTAAGATCTGCTTCAAGAGTCGGACGTAGGGACTTTGGGAAAAATAGAGAAAGAGTTAGGGAAATAGAATTTGCACTCCAACAAAGCGCAAATTAAAAATTAGGAATTCAGTCTCAAAGAAATAATAAATTGGGTATTTTCCGCTTCTGGATTCAACCTAAAAACGCCTCCATGTTCCTCTACAATTCCTTTGCACACACTTAAGCCTAGACCAATCGCAGATTCACCTTTTTCCATCTCGTGAGTTGTAAAGAAAGGAATCATAATTTTACTTTGTATTTCTTTAGGTATTCCCTCACCACTATCAGTGAAATAAATAGTTAATTGATTATCATTTATTTCAAAATTAATTTTTATCCATCTTTCTTCTAAATTCTTAATGGCTTCCATTGAGTTTTTTATTAAATTAAAGAAGACTTGAATAAACATTCCCTCTCTTCCTTTAATAAAAACATCTGATTTAAGGTTCTGAGAAATAAAACTTATCCCCAAATCACTCAGAGTTGTTTGGCATATAGATAAAGTCGTCTGAAGTACACTTTGAATAGAAAGGTCTTGAACCTCTTCTCCCCCTCCCTCTTTTGCGAAAGCACTTAGTCCCCTAACGACACTTTCAACTCTAAGAACTGACTGAAAAATATTATCCAAACCAACAAGAATTTTCTCTTTTGAAGAACCTTTTTCTACAGAATTATTTAACAATTGAACCCAACCAAGAATAATAGTTAGAGGGTTGTTAATTTCGTGTGCAACACTTCCTGCCATGTCTACAAGGGTTCCCATCCGAGCATGCTCTATAGATTCCTGCCTCTTTTTTTCCAAGTCTTCGTTTAGCCTCTTTATTGTCAAGTGAGTTCTTATTCTTGCCCAAGTAACCTTAAAATCTATCGGCTTTGTAATATAATCATTGGCCCCCTTATCAAAAGCACTCACAATATTACTACTTTCCAATTGAGCTGTAGTCATAATCACAGGTAATTCAATAGCGCTATGTTTTTTTCTGACGAAGTCCAATATTTCTAAACCGGTAATTTCAGGCATTACGAGGTCTAGAAGAACTAAGTCAAAAGTATGAGATTTTAAAAGCTCTAAGGCTTCCTTTGGATTAGTTGTGATTGTTGTTTTGAAGCCCTTCTTTTGAAGTCTTATCTCAAGAACTTTAAGGTTAATTTCATTATCATCTACAAGAAGAGCTCTTTGTCCAAGAAACTCTTGATACCCTAATGAACTTCCACCTGAATAAGAATCGTCTCCATTTTCTCTATTCATTTATTACTTTTCTCGCTTCAGACAATCTCAAACTACGAACACCTCTTCGGTGTTAAAAAATATAACCTTACAAATGAAAATTATTTTAAATGGATCTAAATTCTTTCGAAAGAGTTTGAAGCTAAGTACAGCTTCTTATTTTCCAAATAAGATTTATAGTGACTACCGAAGTTTGTAGACTCCTCTGAGGTTAAATCTCTTTCCCTTCTTCCTGGAACCCCTCTTATGAAACTATTGGGAGGATACTTTTTTCCAGGAGGAATCAAACTTCCTGCAGCAACTAAAGAGTTTGCTCCAATAACAGCACCATCCATAATAGTAGAGCCCATTCCTATTAAGCAGTTGTTTCCTACTACACATCCATGCAAGGTCACTCTATGCCCAACAGTTACTTCCTTACCAATTATTAAGGGAAAACCAGAAGAAACGTGCAGCATTGAAAAATCTTGAATATTTGTTCTATCACCAACTTGAATTTGATCAACATCCCCTCTGACAATTGAATTAAACCAAATACTGACATCATCACCTATTATTGCATTACCAATTACCTTGGAATCAGGCGCAAAGAAACAGCCCTCTCCAATGCTAGGAATATAATGGCCAAGTTTATAAATAGACATAATGACAGCTGAGAGTGAATTCCCCCATCAAGTTATTTCCAAGGAAGCTTAGCAACATACGCCGATATATCGCTTATATCTTGTGGGCTAAGGTTTTTAACGTAAGGCATCATAACTTTGTTAACTCTTATACCCTTTTGAATGTTAACTACCTGCTCTTCAAGATACCAAGCATATTGACCAGCAATTTTGGGTGCTTTTTGCGCAGGCTTCCCTTCACCATACTTGCCATGGCAGACAATACATTTTGCGTAGAGTTTCTTTCCATTTTTGAGCTCTTCTGTATCAAGTACAACAACAGCTCCAGTGGCTACTGGAGCCTGAGCAACAGCTTTCTTTTTCTTTTTTACAGGGTTTATAGCAGCTTTAAACTTTTTCCAATCCTTCTCTTCTTCAACATAATTAAATCTCTTATTGGAAACAGCCTCTTCTTTAAACTTTCTTAAGCTTAGAATACCTATCAAACTTATCACAGAGATAGCAAAAACAATTAACCTGGTCATGGATTCTCCCCGCCCAATTTTAGTGAAGTAACGATGCTCTCAAAAGCCCAAGAAAACGATCTTTACGGGTCAGATTATAATTTATTGCCGTATAAAAGGCAACAAATGGTTGATAACTCTGCCCTTCAAATAAACTCTTTAACAAATAATATTGCGTTCCCAATCAGATACTGACAAAAAAGTCTCAACTATTCCCCTATGACTTTCTGCTAAAAAGCCCTCCTTAACCAAGTGGTCCAAATGAAGAAGCAAGTTATCAAAAAAGCCATTCAAATTTAAAATATGTACTGGTTTTTTATGAATGTCTAACTGGTTCCACGTCAGAACCTCGAAAAACTCATCCAAAGTTCCAAACCCTCCTGGCAAAGCTAAAAATAAGTCTGAATAATCATAAATAGCTTTTTTCCTTTCGTGCATATCATCTACTTTAATGAGCTTACTCAAGCCTGTGTGGGCCACCTCCAATTCTAAAATCTGCTTTGGAATGACACCGATAACATTACCACCATTTTTTATTACAGAATCTGCAATTGCACCCATCAAACCTATTTTTGCACCGCCATAAACCAAACCTATGCTTAGTTCAGCAAGCCTACGACCTAATGAGACTGCTAACTCTGTATAAGAACCACTTGCACCATTTTTAGACCCACAAAAAACCCCTACTCTATTAAAACGATTTCCCAAAAGGCCCTCCACTTATAATTCTTTAAAGCGTGAAATTAATTGTTTTCTTTCCAGCTTACCTTTCTCACATTCAGACCTACTCAAAAGAAAAAAGTACTCTTGATTGCCCTTTTTCCCCTGGATTGAAGACGGTAAAAAATTTTCTATATAAATTCTTCTTTCAAAACACCAATCAAAAAGCTCAAGTAAAACCTCTAACCTAACACCAGGATCTTTTACGACTCCCTTTTTTCCCACCTTATCCAGACCTGCCTCAAATTGGGGTTTGACAAGTACAAGCACTCTTCCCTCTTCGTGAAGAAGTTTGAACACCTCTTCTAAAACCAGCTTCAAAGAGATAAATGATAAATCAACAACACAGAAATCAACCTTCTCAGGGAGGTCTAAGCCGTTTTTAATATTTATTCCTTCATAATTAATAACTCTTTTATCTTCTCGAAGCTCATTGGCCAGCTGGTCCTTCCCAACATCAATGGCATAAACTTTTTTTGCTCCCCTTCTCAAAACAACATCAGTAAACCCTCCAGTAGATGCTCCAACATCAGCGATTAACCGATCTTTCAAATTCAACTTCATTTGCTCTAAAACACCCTCTAATTTATCTCCACCTCTTCCAACGAAGGTTTTTTCTTTTTTTACCTCGATTTCTTCCGTATCTACTAAGAAACCTGGCTTTTCAACTTTTTGTCCTTTATAAAAAACAACCCCTTCCTTTATAAGAAGCCTTGATTGAGACCTAGTTGTTGCATACTTGAGTTTTACAAGAACAATATCGATTCTTTCATTCATAAGAAAAATTAAATTATTTTGGGTTGGATAGATATCTCAATTTGCTGATCTTTACCTTTTTCGTAGGTGACTTTCTTTATCTCCCCAAGACCCACAGAAAAAGTCTCACTAGATTTGGGCTGAAAGATCTCACCGGACTTCAAATTTAACTTTGCAGTTACTACAACCTTTTTACTCGGCCCATAGACCTCACCAGGTTCTAGAAATTTCAACTCTAAGGTCAGTACCATCCCATGGTTTAAAGAAATATTTTTTCTTTGCCCAACACTCACCTCTTCTCTTGAATAAACTTCACTTACCAAAGTCAAACTTTTATCCAAGCCTCTCTTGTGAACAACCCCCAAGTTAAGCGTCAGACTACCAAATGATAAGGAAGAGAATAAAAAACAACAAAAGAAAAAGCTCAGCTGAACTAGCAATTTAGGCTTTAATATTATTTTCATAACTACATACTTTTTAATGAGGTACCCACTATTTCAATGCCCCCAAAAGCTTTTAACACCTAACCTAAGTTTATTCATTTTATCTCGTAAGAACAACTCAATATTTTTTTGACTTCTCCACAAAGAAAAACATCTTTATATTCCTTGGTGAATTCAATAGTTAGGTCACCACCTCTCATTACAACATCTACTTGATTTTCCCAACCATAGCGCTTTGACAAAGCAATCGCTGTAGCCGTTGCTCCAGTGCCGCACGAAAGTGTCTCACCCTCAACACCTCTCTCAAAGGTTCTTAAATTAACTAGGGCTTCTCCTTTTTTCTCGTAAAAATTAACATTACACCCTTCAGGAAAAAGCGGATCTCTTCTTATAATTTCACCCCATCTTTGAATATCAAAGGACTCAAGGTTCTCCACTTCAAAAACACAATGAGGCACGCCAGTATTTAAATAAAACCCAAAAGAAAACTTATTAAACTTACCAAGATCCTTTTTCCCTATATCAAAAAGCTCAGTCATTTGAACCTTGACTGACCCGCCTTCTTCAATAAAGCCATTATAAACTCCGTTAAGAGTCTCAACTCTGTAACACTTATCAATAGGAATCTTTACTTCAAAGTAAGCATAATGGCAGATGGCCCTTAAGCCATTTCCACACATTTCTACTTCTGTTCCATCAGCATTAATAGTTCTCATTTTAAAATCAAAATCTTGAGACTCCTCAAGAAGAATCACTCCATCTGTCGAAAAGCCATTTTCTTTCGCGCAAAGCTGCCCAACCAAAGAGTTCTTTATCAATTTTTCTAGAGGAAAAACTCTCTTGCGGTTATCAAATAAAATGAAGCTGTTTCCAGTTGCTTCATACTTAAAAAGCTTTATTTTCAAGGACATAAGGAGGTTCCTGTCATCTAAAAAAAGGCCTGGTTTTTTATTGCCAATAATTGAGGTTAAAGATATAACAGAGCCCCTTTGAGAATAAAAGGAACTTTGACAGATTTGGGACCATAGCTCAGTTGGTTAGAGCTCCCGGCTCATAACCGGGCGGTCGAAGGTTCAAATCCTTCTGGTCCCACCACTTTCTTTCAAACAAGTCGCCTCAACCCATTGCATTAAAGAAATTAGGAAAAGACTTCCTTACATGGGAGGCATTCGTTACTTCACCACCGTTGTTCATTTTCATAAAAAGATAGCTTACCATTACCATCCTGTGGTCCTCTGGTGGATCATGCCTTAAAAACTTTCTAAGATGTTCTTTACTTAATTTTTCCCCACGAATTTCAAGTCTATCGAGTTCATTATTGTATGAGTAATCAATACCAAAAGCTTTGAAGAGGCGCTCAATTTCAAAAACTCTATCGCTTTCTTTATGACGCAAAACTTTAATATTTGTCAGGCAAGAAACTCCATCGACGTATGAACATAAAAATGCAAGAGTGGGGACTAAATCTGGGCAATCCGAACAATCATAATTTAAAGGTTTAAGGCTTTCAGCCACTCTAAGCTTAAGTCCGCCGCCTTCTTCCCAATACAAATCCGCACCCATTTTTTTTAAAATGCTTATAAAACAAGCATCCGCCTGAAAAATATCTAAAGACGAACAGTTCTCTATAAAAACCTCTCCAGTTACTGCTCCTAAAGCCAAGGGATAAGATAATGAGCTGAAGTCTACAGGAACACAAAATGAACTTTTTCCTAACCTTAATTCTTTAATTAAACCCAAAGTCATTTCATAATAACTCTTTGAGGATTTCAAATTTACTAGCTCAAACTCAAATTCCTCAAAATCCCATAAGGACATGGCCAAAGCGGAAGCAAACTGAGTCGACCTCTCACAATCTATTGATAATTTCCTCTCGTTAAAGTCGAGAGGCCCCTTAACCTCGATATCAAAGCCACCAGAGCTTTCCTTTTCAGTTATATCCGCTCCCAATAAAGTAAGAGAGTTGATTAACTCTTCCATAGGTCTAATTCTCATCTTACCTTGAGGTTTTAAAACATATTGTTTTCTTCCACGAGCAAGAAATGGCAGTATAAACCGGTTTGTAGTGCCACCATCTCCAGTTTCTAGGTAGATCGTATCTGAATCATTATTGTTTTCACATTCTGGAAAAGAATTTAATACTTTAACAGTGCCCATGGGTCCTTTCAAAAATTTAATTCCAACTTTTTCAAGGCAGTTTATTAAGTTCGAAACATCCGTTGACTCTGGAAGGCCTTCAATAGTTACAACACTGGGACTAAGAGATGCCAAAATCAAAATTCTATTGGCATAAGATTTTGATGTTGGAATTAAAATGCTCTTAGAAAAATGCCCTGGTTTTACAATGACTTTATTCTTAGAATCCAACATAATTCTCCTTGAAAAAACTGTCGAGTTTCGATTTTATCGTCTCAAAATCACAAACGAGTAAATAAGGAATTCTTTTTTCATTGATAAAAACCAATTCAATTTCTTTTTCACTAATGACTTTTTTATCCCGCTTTACAAAACCCATTACATCATTAACAAAAGTGGAAGAATCTTTAAGAACATTGCCCCAGGGGGCCTTACCAAAAGATAAATTTAACGCCCTCATCATATCATCGCAATCTTTGATTAAATCTTGTCTTTCAAAGATATGAAATAATAACTGCATTCCCCAATAAACAGCTTCTCCATGAGAAATAGGATACATCTTTTCAAATGCATGACCGAAAGTATGACCTAAGTTTAAATATTTTCTAGGACCTTTCTCTTTAAAATCTTCTTCTACTAGACGACTTTTATAATTTGCACAGAGGTGAATTATTTCACTAATTTTAAATTTTGAGTTTAAAAGGGATTCCTTTATTTTTATATCTAGGAAACTATATTTTAGAACTTCTCCAAAACCATTCAAAAACTCTTCTTTAGGAAGAGTTTCAAGAAAAAAAGGATTAAGCCAAATATGGTCAGGCATATGGAAAGCACCAATTAGATTTTTCCCGGACTTTGAATTTATGCCCGTCTTACCTCCAATAGAAGCATCAACCATTGAAAGGAGAGTTGTAGGTATGACACTCCATGAAAGTCCTCTCAAGAGAGAAGATGCAATAAAGCCTGAGATATCACTAATGGCTCCTCCACCACACGCAATGACATGATAATTTCTATGAATTCCTTCTCTTAATATCTCTTCAACAATATTTTCATAAATATGAAAACTCTTTGCTTTCTCACCTCTGGGTATTGTTTTCAAAATCACTTTCTTATTTGTAGCCTTACCAAGGTCTTGAAGATTCAAATGATCTTTATAAAGACTCAATACAAACTCATCAATCAAAAAAATGATACCATCAACTTTAAGACCTTCGATCTTTATACTTAAAGACTCAAAGTCTACAACTTCTATTAGCTGTTTCATCGATCGTATGCCCTCTGTCTCAAAAAGTGGTCTGCCAATACAACTTTGGTCATCGCCTCAATAACAGGTATAGCTCTTGGTAAAATGCAAGGATCATGTCGGCCCTCTTTAGCTTTTTCTCCAATCGTCGAAGTTGGTTTAAAGGTTACTTGAAGTGTAATTCTTTCTCCATTTGAAATACCACCTTCAATGCCACCGAAATGACCAGAGCTTGAAGAAACCACACTTCCTGGTAAATCTGCCATTTTTTCACCAAGCCCAAAGGAAAATGAGGTAACTGCACCTATTGACATGAGTGCTTTTGCAAAGTCAGCTTTTAATTTATCGAATGCTGGCTCACCCAAGGCTTCCGGACATCCATCAATAATTATGGATACCCTCCCACCAACAGACTCACCCTCTTTTTTCAACCCCAATAAAAACTGTTTAATTTCATCCCACTTTTCTCTTTCGGGATATGAGTATTCTCCCAAGTCTTTAGGTAACTTTTCTGGGAAAGCTTCATCCAATGAAAAAGGCCCTATTTTACTTATAAAAGCTCTTATTTCCACTTTAGGGATAACTAGGCTTGCAAAGTAACCTGCAATAACTCGAGATAAAGTTTCCCTCCCCGAGCTCCTTCCTCCTCCTCGGTGATCACGGAAGCCATATTTCATATTTGTCGTTTTATCGGCATGCCCGGGTCTGTAGGATTCCTTTAACTTATCATAGTCCTGGCTTCTTTGATTTTGATTTTTAACTATAGCCGCGATGGGTGTTCCCAATGTTTTTCCTTCAAAAATTCCAGAAAGAATTTCTGGGTTGTCAGACTCCCTCCTTGAAGTCGTTCCCGGAATTTTGCCAGGAGCTCTTCTATCAAGTTCCTTTTGCAAATCTTCCATAGAAAAATCTAAACCAGCTGGTACACCATCAACAACAACGCCGATTGCCATTCCATGTGACTCTCCAAAAGTTGTCATTGAAAACATCTTGCCAAAATGGTTACCACGCATGTTAAATCCTTTAAAAATCAAAACATTGGCTTCTTTCTCTAGGGTTTTACTGGAGCGATGCCCTAAAGTAAACCTCGAATCAGGTAAAAATAATGCAAAACACAGATATTCCAAACCTTTTAGAGTTACAGAAAATTGAGAATAAAATTCATGAAAGAAATCATAATATTGAGTCTCATAAAAAACGTATCGATTACATAAATATTCAGATCGATAAACGAAAAGAACTTCTTAGTAAAAATGAAGAAGACTTGGAAACACAAAAAACAGAACTCAAACATAAAGAAAAAATGTTGTTTAACTTAGAGGAAAAAAAGAAAAAATCTGACGAACACTACAAAATGGCAAAGTCTCAAGCACAAGTTGAAGCTTTAGAAAAAGAGTTAAAGGATCTAACACCATCAATTGAAAATCTAGAAAATGAAATACTTGAACTTTTAGATGGCATTGATGAATGCGAAATTAAGATTAAAGATGGTCAAAACTTTCTTAAGGGATCCAAAGAGACAAAAGAAGAAATAGAGAAAGAGGTTAATGAAGATATTTATGATGATGAACACGCTATTTCAGTTTTTCAAAAAAAAGAGGATACCTATCTTGAACTCCTCTCTTCTGAAGCAAAGGGTTTATTTGAAGGCTTAAAAAAACGTTATAAATCCACAGAATTTATTACTAATATTGAAAACGGAAAATGCAAAGGATGCTTTTATATGCTTCCTTCGCATCTCGTTGAATCAATTTACAGAGGTATCAATATTGAATGCTGCCCTTCATGCCAGCGCATTTTAACTCCTGGCCTCGACTGACTTTGGGTTCACTTTGAAAAATCTCCCAAAAATTCTTTTAAAAAAAGAAACAAATTTGTCATAAGAAAAATACAAACATGGAATAAATAAAAGGGTGATCATTGTCGAAAATAAAAGCCCATAAGCAAAACTTAAGGCCATAGGTTTCAAAAATGGATCCCCTGCAGGACCTCCTAATAGCCCAGCATGAGCAATAGGAAATAAACCAGCAACAGTTGTAAAGGTTGTCAAAATAACAGGCCTAAAGCGCGAAACACTCGCAGTTAAGATTGCTTCTTTAATGTCAGAAATATCCTCTCTTCTCTTATTGATGAAATTGACCAAAACAATTGAGTCGTTAACGACAATTCCAACAAGTCCAATGACACCCATTAAAGCCATAAAACCCAGAGGATCTCCAAAAGCCTTAAAAGTAAAAACAACACCTGTAAGTCCTAAAGGAATTGCGGCCATAATAACAAACGGCTGACCAATACTGTTGAACATTGTAATTAGCACAAAAAAGATAGCAAGCATTGATATAACGAACGCTTTTTGAAGTCTCTGTATTGACTCATTTGTATCTTTATTTTCTCCTGCAAAACGATAGTCAATATTAGGATGATCTTTTAATACTGTTTCGACCTGAGGTTTTAAAATTCCCTTGATTTTATAAGGGTTCATTTTTGCTTTATCTAGAGTCCCAGATACAGAAAAAATTCTTTGCCTATTTTGCCGCCTTATAACAAAAGCCCCTGGCTTTTCTTCAAACTTTGTCACGCGCCTAAGGGAAATTCTTTGCCCCCGGTTATTAAGAATGTAAAGTTTTGACAATGACTTCGTCTCACTTCTGGCTTTTTTATCCAAAAGAACTCGGACAGCGATATCTTCATCTGATTCCCTGACTTCAGTAACAATATCCCCAGCAAAAGCTTTTCTTAGCTCCAAAGCTACTTGAGTGGTTGATAAGCCTAGCCTTTTGGCTTCTTTATCATTAACCCTAACAATGACTTGCTTTTTACCTTCTTCAAAATCAACTTCACTACTCAAAACGCCATCAATTCTTTTAACAATTTCATGAACCTTTTTAGAAACAACTTTAAGTTCTTCTATGTTATCACCTAGTAGCTCAATTTCTAGAGGTTTTCCTTTAGGAGGCCCTCCTTGAATTTTCTTTACTGAAACTGTGTACTTAGGAATAAGTACTTTAGCCTTTGTCGTTAAGTCATCTAGAATTTGATCAGTACTCCTCTCTCTCTCGTCAGGCGGTGTTAGATAAACGACTACTGAGCCGTAATGATCACCTGTTTTTCTTCCAAAGTCTCCTCGAAATTGACCAACAGAAGCCCTTATTTGATCTAATTCATCATCACTTAGACTCTCAAAAACGAGTTTTTCAAGCTTCTTAATTGCTTCGTCTGTCTTTTTTAAAGGTACTCCCACATCTCCCTTAATTTGAACAAACACCGTTCGCACATCATCACCTGGAAAAAGTTCAAAATCCATAGTCCTTAAGGAAAGCGCTGCTCCTCCAAAACAAGCGACACAAAAAAAGATCACAAAAAAGGTTGGCGCCTTAAGAACAAACTTTAAAACTTTTCCATAGACATTTAGAAGAGGTTGATACCAGCGTTTTTTTCCTTCTTTTCCTTTTCTTAACTTTGCAAAATCTGCAAGGTGGGAAGGGAGAATAAAAAAGCATTCAAAGAGGGATGCTATAAGGCAAACAATAACAATAATGGGAACTGGCTTCAGAAACTTTCCCATTATCCCACCCATGTATAATAGTGAGCCAAACGCAATCATAGTCGTTACAACAGTTGCAGTAACAGGTCTAATCGTTTCAATAGCAGCTTCTCTCGCTGCTTCTCTCGGACTTACTCCTTTCTCCAACTTCTGATAGTAGTGCTCAGCAACTATAATAGCATCATCAACTAGCATCCCAAGAACTAAAATTAACCCAAACATAGAAATAAGGTTTAAGGATAAACCCATGTAATCCATTGCAATAAAGGCGCACAAAAAGGCCAAAGGCGCACCTAATGAAGTCATAAAAGAGGTACTTAAGTTCAAGAAAAAAAGAAGGCATATGAAAACAAGAATAATTCCCTGTCTCCCGTTAGATCCTAGAACACCTAATCTCCTTTTTACAAAATAAGAAAAGTCATCGGTGTAACGAAATTCAATGTCTTTATAGTTAGTATTTTCTTTAAAAAAACTCTCAACTTCTTTTTTAACTAAATCAGCTGAGGTGACAATATCTGAAGTTCCCTTTATTTTAACATCTAAAAAGATGGCCCTTTTTCCCTGAGACCTCTGTAGGATGGCGCCTTCGCTTTCAGGTTGGCGGATAACTTTTGCGATATTTTTTATCCTAACTCTTCTTCCCGATGTATTAGATTTCACAACTATATTTAAAATATCATCCACACCTTCGAACTCAGAAAGAGTCCGAATCATAATATCACCATCTTTTCCAATAACTTTACCAGCAGAGAGATTAAGGTTTCTATCCTTAATTGCGTTAGATACTTCACCTAAAGTGAGCTGATATAATTGCATTTTTGCCGGATTAACTTCTACTCTTATTTCATCTGGATAATAACCTTCTAAATCGGCCCTTGAGATATCAGAATACCTTTCAAGTCTGTCACGCAATTTCTTAGAAGCACCTCTTAATTCGTCATAAGTCCCACCAGATAGAGCGACCTTCATTATTCCTCTGGTTTTATTGCTTATACTCCTGATTTTAGGTTTTTTGACATTTTCCGGAAAGTCATCAATATTATCTACGGCTTCTTTAACATCATCAATGACTTCACTAAGGTCGCTATCTGGATCAATTTCCAAATAAACAATTGAATTACCCTCTGCTGAAAGGCCATTTAAGGTTTTTATTCCGTCAACTCCCTTAAGTTGCCTCTCAATACTTATGGTTACTAATTTTTCCACATCTTCAGCAGAAGAACCTGGGTAACCCGTAGTAATAATAACTGTATCAAAATTCACATTTGGAAAAGTTTCCCGCTTTAAGTTAAAAACTGAAAAGATACCCATGACAATAATAATGATTGTCATTAGGTTAACAACAAGTGGTCTTTTAATAAAAAAATTGATCAAACTTTTCACAACTTATCCTGGTTACTTACTTAAACTATCCCGTAAAGAACCTTTAACATTATGGAGGCTTGCCAAAAGTTTTTCTTTTTGGGATCGATAATTAACAATGCTTGTTTCTGTTCCAATTCTTTGCTCTTCTGCTCTGATTACCTGATCAAGATCCATTTGGCCTAAATCATAAAGCTTTGTATATTCGCTAAGAATATCTTTGGATAAAGCTAATCTCTTAACAGATGACTTCAAACTTTGGTCAAGGCGAAAAAGCTGTTTCTTAAGAAAGTAGTAATCCAACTTTAAATTTTCAAATGCTTCTCTTTGTTGACGCTGAAGACTATTTAATTGAACAAGAAGCTTAGACTTCTCTATTTTTTCTGATTTAAAACCTAAAGGCCAAGTGAGATTAATTCCTACAGTAAATTGATTATCAGAGCCCCATATAGCTCCATCAGAAAAAGATGTTCCGATACTTTCATCGTACTGATTAGTGTTATAAGTTACATAACTGTTTATTGTTGGAGCGAAACTATAATCGGCTTTTTCCACACTCATCCTAATTTGCTTCACTTTTTCCGCCATTACCTTCAAATTTTTATTTTCCAACGGCTTTAAGCTAGATCTAGGTGAACTTAATCTATTATTTTTTAAGGTTCTAACTTCTCTAAGAGAGACTCTTCTATGGAGAAGCTTTGAAAGAGTATCAAGTGCTCCTTTCATTCTTAAATTGGCCATTTCGACTCTTTCTGCGCCTTGAAGTTCGGTCATAACTGATTGCTGCCAATCGACTTTTCTTTTTAGACCATCTTTTACCCAACCCCTTATCAACTCACTTCTTTTCTTTGCACGGACCAAAGCATTTTTTTCCAAATTCAAAAGGGCTTTTTCAAGACTAACATTAATGTAGGCGTTGTAGAATTGAAGTGTTTTATTCTCTAGTATAAAAGACTCAGTGATTTTTTGAACACCAATTTCTCTTTCTGCAATAGCAAGAGCTTTATATGTTTCTCTTCCAAAAAAGTTTTTTCCCAAGTTTTGGTAATAGCTTAAACCCTGTTCAAATTGATATGTAGTGTTAGACGTAAGGTCTAGAGTAGAGGAAGTTATGGAGTTTTCTAATCCGAACTGCCCTCCCCAAAGAAAAGTTTTGGAAATATCCGCACTGACATTCCAATAATTTCCTCGAATATCAGATGAGGGTGAAGTCGGTTCTAGCTTATTTTGACTATAATAAGAGCTAGAATTTAAAGACCACCCTATTTTGGCAAAAATTGAATCTTTGTTTAAGGAAGCTAGCTTAATTTGCTCCTTTGCTTGCTTTAAATCACCATTAACCCTTTCAAACTCCTCCAATAGGTTCCTGACATTTGAAAAAGCTGCATTGGTAGAAATGTAAAAGCTGAAAAATAGAAAAATCAATACTTTAAAAGACTTCTTGGTTACTATGACTAAGCGCAAAGCTCGCTCCTTTGTTCCTTCCGGTGTAAATTTTTAAGACCTGTTTGACTTATCCCATTACTTCAGGCATTCACAGGTAAATTGCCGAGAAGAGGGGGTTATCGCTACAAGTTTACTCCATTACCGAAATTTTGTAAGTACAAACAAAATTAAATTTTGCAACAATATGTTCACAAAATTGTTACAAAAGAGGTCATAATTTGAATCTTGTAGAGGAAAGTCCGGACACCAAATGGCAGCGTAGCGGGTAACGCCCGTCCACCGCGAGGTGAGGACAAGTGCAACAGAAAGCAAGTACGAAGGGCCTAGGCCCTTGCAGTAGTGAAACCAGGTAAACTCTACGTGGTGCAAGCCCAAATAGGCTTACGTTTAAGGCGGCCAGCTTAAGTAAGCGGGTAGGGTGCTCGAGGTCTTGAGTAATTGAGACCCTAGATGAATGGTAACCTAAAACAGGATCCGGCTTATCCCTCTTCTCGGCTTTTTATTTGACCTCGGTCATTTCTGAAAAAATTCCTAGGTGACAGCTTTCGCTATCTTTTTTGTACCCTCGGTACATACCTTTAGATATAAAATTCAAAACAATTTCACCTTTTGCGCTTATAGAAATAAGGCCCCCATTCCCACCGGCATCTCTTAATTTTTCTAGAACAATTTTCGAAGACTCATCTAAAGACAAGTTTTTATACTCAATTAGTGCAGAAAGGTCATAAGCACTCACACCTCTAATGAAAGTGTCTCCAGTCCCGGTACATGAAACAGCACAAGTTTTATTATTCGCATAATTTCCAGAACCTATCAGACTTGAGTCGCTACACCTTCCCCAAACTCGATTAGTCAGCCCTCCTGTAGAGGTCCCTGCAGCTAAATCTCCTTTGGAGTCCAAGGCAACCGCTCCAACTGTTCCTATACTTTCAGAGTGATCAAGTGTTACCTGCCCCTTTTGCCTTGCAGAGACTAATTGATCCCACCTTTTTGGAGAAAAGAAATATTCATCAGGCTCAAAATCAAGCTTATTTTCTTTAGAAAACCCTTGGGCCCCTTCAGCACACAAAAGAACATGGTCACACTTTTCCATAACTGCTTTAGCAGCATATATTGGGTTTTTTACATTTTTTAAACAAGTAACAGCACCAGCACTTAAACCCTTGCCATTCATTATGGAGGCATCCATTTCAATAAGACCTTTCGAGTTAAAAACCGAGCCCCTTCCAGCGTTAAATAAAATTGAGTCCTCTAATACACTTATGCTTGCAGAAACCGCTTCAACCGAACTTCCTCCACCATCAAGACAGCTATAACCAACTTCAAGTGATTTTTTTAAGACGGCATGGTATTCATCTCTCTGTCCAGCATCTAATTTTTCTTCTAAAATTGTCCCCGCACCACCATGGATAGCAATCATATGCCCAACACTCATACAGTTTCCTCTTCTATGCTAAATTTAATCTGATTAATTAACTTGAAAGTAATTTATAAATTATTAACAAGCTTAGTAATGGAATTATAATAGGAGTCGCCAAATAAATTCAAATGGTTCAAAAGATGGTATAGTTGATAAATTTGAACTCTTTTTTCCCAGCCTTCTTGTAAAGGGTACTCTTGAAAATAACCTTTAAAAAATGACGGGGAAAACCCTCCAAAAAGAGTAATCATTCCAAATTCTGCTTCACGATTTCCAAAATAAACTGCTGGATCAATTAGTACTGGGTTTTCTTCTAAGTCAAAAATAACATTTCCTGACCACAAGTCTCCATGAATAAGGCTTGGTTCATCATCACTCGAAATTTTTTCAATAATTTTCTCTTCAAGCTTTCTTACCATAAGGTTTAAAGCGCTATATTTTTCAGGTTGTCTTTTTCTTAGCATCAAATCAAGTTGAAAACCTATCCTATTTTTAAAAAAAAATTCTCCCCAAGATTTTCTATTTTGAAAAATAACCTGAGTATTAACTTGCAAGTTTCTTCCAATATAATTGTCATAATCAAATCCAAAAAAATCGGATTTAATTAAATGAACTTGCGCTAAACCAACGCCGAGTTGAAACCACGACTTACTTTTTTCTCTTCCACTTTCAATATAATCAAGAATTAAAACATCCTCATCAAAGTAGTGTATCTTTGGAGTAGAAATCCCAAGTGCTTGATCAAGTTTATTTAAACCATCAACCTCCTTTTTAAAAACCCCTCTGGCATCACTAGAGTTTAGTGTTTTTAAAAAGTAAGCCTCACCGTTATTTAAAACAATTTGAAAACAACTTGAGGCGCTTCCTCCTGATAGCTCTCGAATTATTTTAATTTCTTCGTTTTTAAATTTAAAAAAGAGGCTTGAAATAGAGTTTTTTTTTTCACTCATTTTTAAACCACTCCTTTACTTATTTAAAGCCAGAACAGCTTTTGTAGAAGAAGTTGAAAGGTTTTCATCTTTTGAATCGGGGTTAACAAAAAAGAATCGTCTTTTTCCACATGAGAAACTTTTTTTCCATTTCTCTTCAGAAATTTCCAAAACATAATTTGTAATTTTATATTTGGTTATTCCAGTCTTAAATTTCTTTAAGGATTTCAAATTCAAATTTACTTGTCCATCCCAATAAGGATATTGTGACAAGCTTTTATCACTTGTTTTTAAAATAAATGTCGGAAATTCTTTTTGACCAGAAAGCCACTCATTTTCACTTTTTTTATAGGCAAGAAATAAATTGTCTTTTTTTACAAGGACCCTTAATAGCTCAAGGTCATTGCTTTCTCTTTTTTTAACTTTTTTTAATTTACTTGGGTAAATAAGAGGGTTTTCCTTCGCAACAGCACAATCTTTAGATAATGGACAAGCTAAGCAATCAACTTTATTGGCCTGGCAGTAAACTCTTCCTAGATCCATTAAAGATTCATTAAGATTACGCCAATTTAGGTCTGACCTGCCTTTAAAAAATTTCCCCTGCTCAAAAAGCGTTTTTAACTCTTTTTGCAGTTTTGGACCTTTTTCAACAGATATACGATACAATCGAGATAAAACTCTTTCCAAGTTTGCATCAATTGCCAAAGCTTTTTTGTTTGCGCCTATTGCTAACAAAGCACTTGCAGTATATTCACCAATACCAGGAATAGTTTTTAGTTTTTCAAAATCTAAGGGAATCTTGCCCTGAAAATCTTCCACAATACCAATTGCAGCTTTTCTTAAGTTTCTTGCACGTCGATAATAACCTAACCCCTTCCAAGCAATACATATTTCCTCTTCACTAGTCTTGGAAAGAGCCTCAATTGTAGGATATTTATTAATAAACTTATCGAAGTGATTAATAACAGTTCCGACCGTAGTTTGCTGGAGCATAATTTCAGAAACAAGAGTGTTATATAAACTCCTTTTCCTCCTCCAAGGTAGATCAGAATAATTTTTCTTTGACCAATTGATTAGTTCTTGACTCATAAGATACGGAATACACTCTAATTATTTAACCTGGCAATCAATTTCCAACTTTAAAAATTGAAAAAATTTCTGGTACCACCAAAGCCACGAAAAACCTTAAAATGGAATGCAAGCTTTTGAGTAAAAGGAGGATCTAAATGACAGAGAGTTCCAAACAAAACAAACTTAGACTAGCTAAAGAGTTATCATATGATATCAGAAGAACCATTACTGACTTTTTAAGCGAAAATATTAAAGAAGAAGGCATATCAAAGGCAGATTGGCTTCTCATTTCTAACTTAGGATTAATTATAACAAGTGACTATGTAAATAAGCCTTTCGCTAAGAGCTCTCAATTGAATGAAACCGAAAAATATATGAGTTTCTTATCTGATGAAAAAGAAGAGAAAAACTTAGTTTTAAGAGAAGACTTAAAAATGAAAGAAAAAGAGTTGGAGGCCTTAAAACAACCTCCTTTAGGTTCAAAAAGAGAGCCTAAAATCAATTAATCTTCTCTGTAGAAGCAACCAACAGAGTCTTTATTTCTCATTGAAGCATTCAAAACCATCATTGCGACCTCAACCGAGTTCCTTAATCCAATTAGATTATCTTGTAAGGTCGCATTTTTATAAAATTTAACAATTTCATCGGAAAGTTCATTAAACATCGCTTTGGCCCTATTCAACCTATTTGACGTTCGATTTAAGCCAACATAATTCCACATTGTCTGTTTCACCATCATTCTATCCTGTGTAATAAGAGCGCTATCAACTTCTGCAGAGCCATCGAACCAATCCTTGATGGTATCTTCTGGATAAACAGGTCCCTTGCAAAAAGCCTGCCTTCTAAGGATATCTTTTGCTGCAAATGTGCCCCAACTCAGTCCCTCTAATAGAGACGTCGAAGCCAACCGGTTGGCACCATGAAGTCCCGTGCACGCCACTTCGCCAACAGCATATAAACTTGGCAAACTTGTTTGACCAACTAAATCCGATTTAACTCCACCGCAAGTATAATGAGCAGCTGGAACGACGGGGATCGGATCTTTAGTAATATCTACTTTATTCTTTAAACAATGTTGAAAGATTGTTGGAAATCTATCTTGTACCCACCCTGATTCTTTATGCGAGATATCTAAATAAACACATTCATGACCTGTTTTAATAGTTTCCTCAACAATGGCCCTTGAAACGATATCTCTCGGAGCTAATTCTTTATCCTTATGATAATTTTCCATAAAGGAAAAGCCTTCACAGTTTATTAATTTCCCGCCCTCTCCTCTTAAGGCTTCGCTAATCAAAAATCTTCTATGAGATGACTGATCATAAAAGGTTGTAGGATGAAATTGAATAAACTCCATGTCTGTTAAAACTGCTCCCGCTCTCTTTGCCATAGCATGACCATCACCTCTGGCACCTTCAGAGTTTGAATGATGAAGATAAAGAGCTCCAACTCCGCCTGTTGCTAAAATAGTGAAATGGGAGAGGGCCTTTTTAACCCGACCTTCTTTTTGATCAAAAAGGTAAGAGCCAACAACTTTATTTTCTTCATACCTCTGGGTTATATTTACTCCATGGTGGAGGGGAGTAATCAGATCAATAGCGGTATGGGATGTTAAAATTGTTACATTTGGAAACCGACTCTTATCCTTAATATAATTAAGAAGAGATATTTGTATTTCTTTTCCTGTAAAGTCACCCTTATACAAAATTCTTTCTCTTGAGTGGGCTGCTTCCCTCGTAAACTTTAAACTCCCTTCCTCACACCTCATAAAGTCTGTCTTAGCTTTTTCTAATAGAAGCTCATTTAAAATTTTTCCACTTGAATTAAGAATTACTTGTCCAGCGGATATATTTGATGTTCCAGCTGATGCTTTTTGAAGATCATGAATGAAATCATCATCTCTTTCGTCGAGATAAATAATTCCACCTTGGGCCCAGTAAGTATTGCTAACTTTAGGGTCTTCTTCTCTCGTAACAACCCCAACCCTCAAACCGTTTTCTGCCAAGGTTATAGCTGCTGAAAGCCCTGCAATTCCAGACCCAATAACCATAACATCAAATTCATATGATTTCATTTCGATAACCTTTTTATGCTTTAAATGAAGCTAAAGCCTTTTCATCTTCAAAGAAATATCCACAGTTTCAGGTGAATGAGTGAGAGCACCAATACTTATTGCATCAACTCCTTCAATTAGGTAATTTTCTAAGATGCCTAGATGGATACCACCAGAAACTTCAATGGTTGTACCTTCTTTTTTTGACTTCAATGCTTCTTTAATTTCACCTGGTTTAAAATTATCTAACATAAAATGCTTCACTCCCATCGAGTTGGCTTTTTCAAACTCATCTAGAGAATGCACTTCAACAACAAGGGGGTTATAAAAACTTCCCATTTTTTTAAAAAAGCTTATGGCCTCTTGAAGTCCACCAAAATAACTCTTATGATTATCCTTAATCATCCAAACATCAGTCTGTCCGAAACGGTGGTTTTTTCCCCCACCAACTCTTACTGAATATTTGTCTAAAAATCTTAATCCTGGCATTGTTTTCCTTGTATCAAGGATTGAAATCCCTTTTGCCTCAGCTAATGTCACAAATTTGGAGGTATAAGTTGCGATATTTGAAGACCTTTGAAGAAGGTTTAAAGCAATTCTTTCTCCAGAGAGGGCTATTGAAAAAGGCAATACAAATTTTAGAGTATAGGCATCTTCCCCTTCTTCAAACTTCGCTCTGCGACCTTCGTAAGGGCCTAAATCTTCGAAGCAAGATTTTTCAGCACCCAAAAAGATAAATGATTCCATAAAAAATGGTAGTCCAGAAATTAAAGTGTTGTTTGTCTTAAATTTAAGACTACACTCTACAAGCTCATCAGGGATTTTTTGGTTATAAAAAATATTCCTATCAAGGTCATCTTCCTTAAAAAAGCTTTCTATATGGCTTTTCAAAGATACACTAAAATAAGACTCCTTGCTGTAAACTGGACTCATGAACTTCCCCAATTTTTTTTAAAATGAACAAAAAAAAAACCCTAAAAAAATAAACTGCATTTATTTCAAGGTTTTTCAGCCTCAGTATTAAAACTCTTTCTAGCACTACCAGAAAGACTTATGAACCGAGTTTTTTTTATTTATCTAACATCGATAATGCTTCTTGTCTCAGCTAAAAAGCTTAAAATAATATCCCCTGGGGGATGGTTTAAAGAAACTTCAAAATTAGAAAAAATACTTGTCTCCAATTCAAAACCAATCAGAGAGAAGTTTAAAAAGGGAGTTCATTTTGATTTAATAATGTCGTACGTTACTGGAAATAAAAGGGGTTTGCCAAGAAAGCTAAAAAAATCACATAAAACTTTAAATATAACGCACCTATTCACACCTTCAGGACTCCACTTTTCTTCGCTCTATTTTTTTTTCATTCCTCTTTTTAACTATCTTAAAAAACGGAGTATTCCTGCCTTCTTCTTAATCCATACAATAATGTGCGCAGCACCATTTTTATTAGTTGGCTTCAACTCTATAAAGAGGATCTGCATTTTTCATGAACTAAAAATAATAAAAGGCTTTTCAAAAAATGAAAAAATTCGACAAGTAGAAAACTTCTACATAATTTTATTAACCTTCATAATAGATGCTTTAAGAGGTTCCTTTTTTGAATCTCCTTTAAGCTTCTGCTACTCCTTCATTTTTCTTAGTCTTTTATTTTGTCATGAAGATTTTAAGACTCGAAGGATTTTTTTTTACTTTCTTGGTGCTCAAATCATCCTAACATTTTTCTCCATGGAACACTTTTCTCTCTTGGGTTTAGCTTTTGGTTTTTTCCTTACCTTAATATTCTCATACCTCTTTCCAGTCTGGTTAACTATTTTCTTCATCCCTATGAAGCTGCAATCAATTTTTAATATCACTTCTTTTTATGAAGAAAGTATAAGCTTTTTTGTAAAAAGTATTTTGTTTTTAACAAATTTAACTCTTGAATTTGATTTCTATTTCTCTAGCTTACCTCTAATCTTCACTGTTTTAATTTGTTCATATAAGATGAAAAAAAAAATTAAGCTCACTATAATAACCATACTCCTATTAATTCACTCAAACCCACTTCTTAATTTTCCAATAGCGTCTTTCAAAAAAGCTATTCACCCAGTCAATTTTAAAAATCTTAAAAAAAATAAAATAGATTCCATTCACAATAGTCGAGGAAAGACTATTATCTTTTTTAAAAGTGGGAGAAGGTGCGTCCATGAAATAAGACCGCAAGGCATTTCAGAAAAGTGCAGGTACCTCTAAAAAAAGGTTCAAAAGAGTAGGGTCTTTGGTCTCTCTAATAAGCCAGTAACTTTTTCAACATTTGAACCACATCCTGAACTTGAGGAAGTATATCATCTTCAAGTTGAGGACAATAGGCTACATGGCTATCTTTGGCCGCGACTCTTAAGATTGGAGCATCTAATGACTCAAACAACTCTTCATTAATTCTCGCAGCGATTTCTCCAGCGAACCCAGACGTTTTTGTTTCTTCATGGCAAATTAAAATCCTATTGGTTTTCTTAAGTGATTTTTTTAATGCCTCCATGTCGAAAGGAACCAAAGTCCTAGCGTCTATAATCTCTACGGAGTACCCTTCTTTTTCAACTTCTTTAACAGCATCGATAGACTTCTGAACTAAAGCTCCCCAAGCTAGAATAGTCGCATCAGTTCCTTCTTTAACGATTTTCGCTTTTCCAAAAGGAATCATAAAATCATCCCCTGGATCTGCCATTCTGTTGTAACCTTGATAATAAAGGTGCTTATGCTCCAGAAACATCACAGGATCATCACAATTAATTGCGGTCCTTAATAATCCCATTGCATCAAGTGCATTGGATGGAAAACAGACGTAGAGCCCTGGTATATGAGTAAAAAGAGATTCACCACACTGGGAGTGATAAATGGAGCCACCTCTAAGGTATCCACCGATAGGAACCCTAACAACCATTGGACAGGAATAGTCTCCACCTGATCTATACCGAGTGGTTGCCATTTCGTTTTTGAGCTGCATGTAGGCTGTCCATATATAATCAAAAAACTGAATTTCAACAACAGGCTTAATACCTCTTAGGGCCATCCCTATTGCTCGACCTATAATGTTTGCCTCAGCTAAGGGAGAATTAAAAACCTGCCCTGTATAACCAACTCTTTGAACCCCTTTTGAAATACTAAAAACACCACCTTTCCCTTTAAGGTCTTTATCATCTAACTTCTCTAGCTCAGAAAAGTCAGCAACATCTTCACCAAACATTCTTATAAATGGATTTTTAGAAACCTCTGTCTTCAAAGTTTTATTGAGAGCAAGTGCCATAGGAATATCATCTTTTCCAGAAAAGCTGGGCCCTTTTTCAAAATCATCTGACCTAGGATCTATAGTACTTGAATATAAATAATCAGTGGAAGTCTCTATTGGTGGCCACGGTGTTTCGATGGCCCTATCCATAGACTCTTTAACTTCCAAAGCAACACTTTCAATTATTTTTTTGTTTTCTTCCTCGCTTAAAACTCCTGCTGCCATTAGAAGGTTCGGGAATGAGTTAATGACATCAATTTTAGACTCATCTTCTAATTCACTTTTTGTCCTGTAATTTTTATGATCGTCAGACAAGGAGTGCGAATAAGGTCTTGTTACATTGGCGTGAAAAAGAACAGGCTTTCTTTCCTCTCTAATATACTTTGCTGCTTCAAAAGCCGTTGCATAACTTTCAATAGGGCAGTTTCCATCACATTTAAAAATTTTTAAACCAGGAAAAGTCTTTAAAGCTTCTGAAATTGAGCCACCGGGAGTTTGGACCTCAACAGGAACAGATATAGCGTATCCATTGTCTTCTACCAAAAACATAATAGGGAGCTCATTAACACAAGCTGTAGTTAAAGATTCCCAAAACTCTCCCTGAGAAGTTGTTCCATCCCCACATGAAGTATAAATAATTTCATCTTTATTAAAAGAAAACTTAGAAACATCTACTCCTTGCTTTTCTAAATCGGCAAAGAAAATACCGCTCTCAGCGAGACCACAGGCCTGAAGAAATTGAGTTCCTGTACAGGAAGATTTTGAAATAATATTGAAGTCTTTATGACCCCAATGAGCAGGCATTTGCCTACCTCCAGAAGCCTTATCGCCTTCATTACCATTTGCTTGGCAGAGCATCTCATAAGGAGTCACACCGAGAGACAAGCACAAAGCCCTATCTCTATAGTAAGG
>DKQD01000002.1 GCA_002474345.1 Bacteriovoracaceae bacterium UBA7317 | reverse complement strand
CAATAATTTTTGTTTGATTTTACCTATAAATAAACTTTGTTGGCTTCCTGAGAAAAACTTATTTTTAAAAGAAACATCAAACATACAAAGGCAACTTGGACAGGTTACCCTCAAGGTTTTTCCTGGCCTTACTGGAATACGTATCTTCCTTTGACACGAAGGACAAGCCATTACCCTTTTTGTGAACTTTTCAGAGAGAGACTTTAAATATTTCATATAAACTTTCAACCTATTCTCTTTTTAACCCTTCTCAAGACGCTATGAATCCTTTATAAATGAACGCGACTAGTTGAAGGAAATTAATACGTGAAAATAACACCTATCAGTCAATGGCTACCATTTAACGATTACCTTGTCATCGCTGGACCTTGTAGCGCTGAAACTGAAGCACAAGTGTTATCCACTGCACACTCTGTCAAAAAAATTAATAAGGTAAAGGTTTTTAGGGCCGGTATATGGAAGCCTAGAACCAGACCAAATACTTTTGAAGGGATTGGCATAAAGGGTCTTAAATGGCTTCAGAAGGTGAAAAAAGAAACCGGGCTTCTTACTTGCACTGAGGTGGCCAACCCTGATCACGTAAAAGCTTGCCTCGATCACGATGTGGATATCCTTTGGGTCGGCGCACGCACAACTGTAAACCCTTTTCTTATACAAAACATAGCTGATTCTCTTGAAGGAAAAGATACTCCTGTCATGATAAAGAATCCAATCAATGCGGACCTTTCACTATGGGTGGGGGCAATTGAAAGGTTTTTAAATAAGGGAATCACTAAATTAGTAGGCATTCATAGGGGTTTTTCTACGGCAAGGCCATCCCAATACAGAAATGAGCCTTACTGGAAAATTCCCATTGAAATCAGACAAAAAGTACCAGGACTTCCTTTAATTTGCGATCCGAGTCATATCACAGGAGATAGAGGCAAAATACTTGATATTGGCCAAAAAGCTTTTGATATGGCCATGGAAGGGTTAATGATTGAGACCCATCCTGACCCAGATAGCGCTTTAAGTGATCGCAAACAGCAAGTCACACCAAAACATTTGGAAGAGATTCTCCAAATGCTTCACTACAGAAAAGAATTTACCAACGACCAATGCTTTGGTGACAAATTAAGCTCACTACGCTCTAAAATTGATGCCTTAGACAAAGAGCTCTTGGACATCCTCAAGGTTAGAATGAATATTGTTCATGATATAGGTAAAGAAAAAGTTAAAAAAAATATTACTGCTCTTCAAAAAAGCAGATTGGATCAATTAATTGATCAAAGAGTCCTTTGGGGAAATGAAATCAACCTTCCCGAAGATTATGTTGATGAAATTTTCCAAATCATCCATGCTGCGTCGGTAAAAACTCAGACCCAATTAATGGAATAAAAATACATTCATTTTGACGAAAAGTACCTTTAGCCGCACAACCAAATTAATCTTGCAAAATATTAAAAAAAAAGAAAAAACAAATATAAAGGCAGTATTATTGACCTTTCCTCTTGCATTACTCAATCCAATTATGTCATTAATACCTCTAGGAAAATTACAAATCTTTTAAGGGGAAGTGAGACATATGGACACACAAAGCACTCAGACTAGAATCATTAAGAGGTACTCTAACAGGAAACTTTATGACACTCAGGGTAGTTGTTATGTTACACTTCACGAGCTTGCGCAAATTATTAAAGAAGGCTCTGATGTAGAGGTCATCGAAAAAAAGACGAATACTGAAATTACATATAAAACTCTTATGCAAGTTCTTCATGAAAAAGAGAAGAAAGCTGGAGCAGAGGGCGACACGGCATTCTTAAACAAAATTATTAGATCAAAAGAAGGTACTTTTACTGGTTATATTAAAGAACTTGAAGGAACTAGTGAATCAGAGGAAATAAGCGAAACAAACTTCCTTTCCTCTCAGTCACAATCAGAAGCTCCACTCGTACAATAATCTTGAAAATATTTCTTTTAGAGAAGGCCAGCCCCTGGCCTTCATAATTACAGGTCATCATGAAAAGCATTGAAGGAATTATTTAATTTTTAAGATGCTTTTTTGCTATCTTTCAGTTTATGGTTTTTGTAATCATCAAGTTCTTTTCTTAAAAAAAACGGATCGATAATTTCTACTTGATTATCATTTTTTAATAGCCACTCAAATAAATCATTCCCCAGCTCCAAGGAAGCAGACCAAATCAAGCTTCCATCAGATGAGTAGGTAACGTAAGGCTGATCGTAAAAGTTTATTGGGGGAGTTAAGTTCACGTCATTAGTATAAAACTTTAAAACAACTCTTAACTCTTTACCCCCCATGTGCCTAAGTGAGTTTATAAAGTCATTAACCTCTTTCAGGGAGAAGTTCTTTTTATAATCTTCTCCACAAATTAAATTAATTGATTGAATTTCCTTTGTGTTTACATAAACAAGACATCTATCTTTTTTCTCTTCACCTATAAAGTGAAGATTTCCATCAACATAGCTCAAGCTTCTTGGAAAAATTTCTTCTTTATTTGAATTAAGAAGCTCAACATTTACCCAAGAACCATCTCTAAGGGCCTTTTCAATGGAGCTAATGACTTCATAGTGTTCTTTACAATCAGACCTGATTTTACTAATCAACTTTTCTTTCTTTTTTTCAAAATTAAGTATTTCAAAAAAGTTTTTTTGAATATTTTTATGGCTTCCATTACTCTTATTTACTGTAAAGTTTGAACTTTCAAATCCATTTTTAGGTAGGTAATTTTCCAATGATAGCCATTCAGTCAAAGAGAGGGATATAGACATATTAATTTGACTTGGGAATGGGTAAATAATAGTTTTTGACCCTCTTCTTACACACTTATATTCAATATTAAACCTTTCAAAGAATTGAATCCCTCGAAAAACTAAATCCTTTTCTATGCCTAAAAGAATCGCCAAATCCTCTACTGTAATTTCTTCCTCAAGATTATCCAAGTAAGTTAAAACTTTCCAAAAAGACTTTTCATATGAGAAATTTTCTAACATTTAGACCTTACCTTTCTGATGGACACTCTGACTAAATCTGTCGGCTATTTTTTTTTCTTACTTTAGTGATTTTTCTATTACGACCTGCCATAATAAATCTATGTTTATAAACAAATTAATTAAAAAACCTATTTTGCCTATCGCCTTCCTCCTTACATATCTTCTAATTCATCAATTGGAAGAAAAAAAAATAATTAATTTATCTGAAAAAGCAGAGATTCTGAAAGCAACCTCTTGCAGAGCTGTCCTTGTAAACTTAAAACGTCGAGTCCCAAAAAATTGGTCAACCTCTTGTGAAAAAAATATTCTAACAATTGAAATAGAGAAGTCTCTTAAAAGTTTAAAGAATCAAAAAAACTTTCAGGCATACCTTTATAGAGAACTAGCTAATGATATTATTTTTACGGCGAAAAGTTCTCCTGTCGATACATTAGAAAATGTTACCTTAGCACGTTTTATCGTTAATTCAGAAAAGATTATTATTAAAGCAGCTATTTTCGGAGACGATTTAGTTAAATTCACAACAATGAAAAATAAAAGGCTAATCCTTAATCACTTCAAAAAAACGGTCAAGGTTAAAGAACTTATCAAATAAATAAGCATTTCTAGCTTTTCCTTTTATAATCACCCCTTCTTTTAAAGGAATTTCATAATAAAAGGCATGCAAAAAAATTCTTAATGAAGAACTTCCTCCATACAATTCATCTCCTAGGATAGGATAACCTAAATAAGATAACTGAGCTCTTATTTGATGCCTAAGACCTGTTTTCAACTTTACCATTAGAAGTGAACAGTTTTTTTCAGAGTTATAATGAATTTTCTTTATCAATATCTTACCTTCCATAGTTTCTTTAATGAATTTTCTTTCTTTGTGATCAGAAACAACCATTTTTTTTCCATGCTTTAATGAAGGACGCAGGAAAGAGTTATATTCACCCTCACCTTTAAAATTTCCTTCCACAATAGATAAGTAAGATTTTTCTTTAACTAAATTATTAAATTTTTCTCTTAACCATAAGTAATCCTTTTCCTTTTTAACCAAAATCAAAACGCCTGATGTTCCATAATCAAGACGATACAATAAACCTCTATCCATATTATATTCATTTACTTTTAAAGCTTCGAAGTAATTATTTTCTCTTAAAAAACTTAGGCAATTATCTTTTTCGTTATACTTCAATGGATGAGAATGGGTACTTGGCGATTTATTCAGAATAATACAATTAGAGTCTTCATAAAGAACATCGATCTTTGGTCCCTCATAGATGGGGTAAATCATTTTTCTATTTACAATATCAATGGGAAGACTTACTTCTGATTTAGCAATGATTTTTTTTTTAGAACTTTCTTATTTAAAATGAACTTCTTAATTTCTCTTCTCGAAGCTCCAAATAAATTTAACAATAAGTCTTCAAAAGTCTCATATGTTTGTAATACTGATAATTTTATTTCTTTTTCTAAACTCATACTTTTCCAAATATAAAATACTTTACTTATTGTGATTCAACCTTTTTACCTGGTGTCCTCAAATCGGTTTTTCTTAGTAAAAATTCTACCCGCCGACTTTGGACTTGATCTGGTTGTCCACCATCATTATAACGGAAAAGCCTCGTATCTCCATAAAATACAGTGCTTATCTTTGATGGTCTAACTCCTCTTTTTATTAAGGCCCTTGTAACCCCTGCAGCTCTGTAAGAAGAAAGGTTAAAGGCATCCAACTTTCCGTCTAGCGAAGTCTCACCAAGGCTAGCGTGACCCTCGACAAATATATTCCAATCCTTTGCTCTTAAAAGCTGTACTAATCTATCAAAGACTTCTATTGAAATCTGTTGGATCTTTATAGACCCTTTCTTGAATAAAATACGATCCTTTATTCTTACCTTAATTCCCTCTGGTAATTCATAAATCTCTGCATTATCGGTAAGAGAATATTCTCTTAAGTCTTGTTTCATCACATTGAGAACTTCATCAGATTCTCTATTAACCTCATGCTTGTTTAATAATCCTTCCATTGTTAAGAAATCGATAGGAAAAGGTTTAACTGGCTGTTCAGCTTCAATCATGGTAGGTGCATTGTCGGCAGATTTACCTCGATGAATAATTTCACCATGTTTTAAAACATTTCCACCAAAAGTATTTCTTAAAGAACCCAAAGCTGCTTCATACTTCGCTGACTCAGTCTTCGCAAATGAAAGAAGAAGGACAAAAAATGTCAAAAGAAGTGTTACAAGATCTGAAAATGTACCCATCCATCCAGGAAGACCGGGAACACATATCTCACATTCCGGACACTCCGGCTCTTCTGAGCCTCCACCGTCTCCGCCGCCTGCTCCTTCTTCTCCTTCTGCTTCTTCTGCCATACCTTAAATCCTTAACTTATTCTCCAGCATCCTCAACTTCTCTTTGAGCTGGAGGAAGAAACGAACTTAGTTTTTCTTTAATAAGCCTTGGGTTTTCACCCGCCACAATACCTAGGGTTCCAGCAATTATGATGGACATTTTAGTTGCCTCTTGCTTTGACCTAAAGGCAAGCTTCGATTTAATAGGGTTACCTGCAATGTTTGCAATCAATGAGCCATAAAATGTAGTCAAAAGTGCAATGGCCATAGCAGGTCCAATAGCTGACTGGTCTTGTAAGTTACCAAGCATGATAACCAAACCAATAAGTGTTCCAATCATTCCAAAAGCCGGGCCATCTTCAGCAACTCCGCCAAAAAGGTCAGAACCCATCCTATGTCTTTCAACCATGGCATCAATTTCAAGTTGTAAAATTGCACTTATGACTTCAGGAGGACGGTTATCAGCAGCTAGGGTCATCGCTTTTTTTAAGAAAGGGTCGTCAATAGGAACCTTTTCAAGGGCAAAAATAGACTCTCTCCTTGCAGTCTCAGCTAAATTTCCAATCTCATCAATTGTAGATTTTGGATCCGCCGGAGAAAAAAAGATTGCCTTTAAGAAAAAAGTTGGAATAGAGAGAACAACCTCTAAAGGCCATTTAATAAATGTGGCCCCAACCATTCCAAAAACAACTGTCAGAAGACTGGGTATATCAATAAAAGCCCCAAGACCTGAAGCTGTTAAGATCGTCCCTAAAACGGCTGCTATACAAACAACTAAACCAATGACTGTGGATATATCCATAGTAGTTCCTCTAAATTAGTTCCTATCCCTCTAATCGGAACCAATGAGAAACAATTAATTTTTTTCATTGAACATTATGAGAGGCAACTTTTGCCTATGTGAAATGCAAGTAAATATGACAGGTTATTTTTAAAATCTACTGATTTTCCGTGTTTATATCCGGAATGGATCCTTCGAAGTTGGAGTTTAAAAAAACCATCATATGCTCTCTTAATTGCTCAAGAGTCACTTCTTCTTCATCCAACACTAATTCTTTTTTTATGTAATCAACTGGAAAGCCAGTAAGATTTGAGAGGGAGCTCATTTGAATTTTTTCTTGGCGGTCATCTATTTTTAAAGCGCAATTTCCATTCAAGGCATTCTTAATGTCCTTACTTGGGATATCCATATACACTCCTTTGTAATCTTAAAACCAATTCCTAGGTTTCTTGCTTTCACCAAGCGTCAAGTTGATCATAACGATAAGAATCAAAAACTGTCAAATTTATGAATCAATACGAGGTGCATTGTAAGGAATTTTAAGATGTGTCAATTTTTTCTCGTTTCCCAGCGAAGTCTAAAAGAGACCCAAGACGCTACTTTCTTTGAGTTCCAACTCTTTAAATTCTTCCTTTGAATTACTCAATAAAGTAATTCCACTGCCTGTCGAGTACTTTAAACTCTTTTTTTCAAAACAAATATCAGAAGAACGAATATTTATAGAAGCTGCGATCATTGATTTGTGCAAAAGAATTGTAGATCCACAATAAAACCCCCTAGGGTTAGGAGATTCAAGTTTTTTAAGAAGGCCAATAACTTTCTTTTTTGGAGCACCCGTTATACTTCCACCCGGAAAAACCGCATTCAAAACATCAAAGAGAGAGGTACTTTTTTCTAAACTTACTTCTATTAGGGAGTATTGATGAAGGATCCCAGGCACCCACAAAGGTATCTTTTTTTTGATAACACGAGAATAGGGGTTATTAATTTTAGATAAGTCATTTCTCAACATATCCGAGATCATAAAAAGCTCGCCTTGGTCCTTTTTCGAACTTTGTAACTTTTCCCAGTCCTTTTTCTTATCCTTTTCTTTAGAAATTTTTAGGCTTCCCTTTATAGGCATACTATATATGTTTAAATCATCTCCTTTCTTTTTTAGATGGAATAAACACTCCGGAGTATTACTTAATAAAAGTCTATTCAAAGGGCCTAGCCAAGTACAATGACCATAGTCACCTATTGCTTCACTATTCTTCCAAAGGTTTTTAACAAAATTATGAGGTTCTACTTCTTTATTGAAACTAAAAAGAGATGGAAAAGTCAGATTAATTTGGTAACAATCCCCCCTTAAAAGGTGTTCATATACTTTATTAAAAGACTTATCATAATTTTTAAAAGTGAGGTCCGATTTTACTCTCTTTAGGTTTATTTTCTTTTTAAATGAATCCTCTTGGGAAAGCTTAATAGAAATTGCTTTTTCAAAATGAAGCTCGATTAACAAAATATCATTTTCTGATATGTGATCAAGGTTCTCATCAAAAATACAATGTGCCTCATAAAAAAGGTGAAATAAAACGGGCTTTTCACAACTATCTTTCAGAGAAAGTTTACGAAAAGTATCTCTTATTTCAGAAAGGGAAACGCATTCCTCAAAGCCACTTAAAAGGCTTCTTTTTACTTTTTTTGTGTACACAAAAACCTTGGAAGGTTTTGAAAAATGAATAAAAGACCTTTCTTTTTTCAAAGGAATTAATGACCATATATCGTCTTTAGAATAATTGAATTTCAAAATAACTTTCCTTAAAGCTTTTTAAAACTCTTTGGGCTCAAAAGCCAGATTTTCGAAGCTTGTGTATGAACCTACCCAAGCCAACTTTGCTGTTCCTGTCTCACCAGACCTATTTTTTCCAACGATGATTTCTGCAATACCTTTATCCTTAGTGTCAGGTCTATAAACCTCATCTCTATACACCATCATTACAATGTCAGCATCTTGCTCAATTGCCCCTGATTCCCTGAGGTCGGAAACATTAGGCCGCTTTTCTGGTCTTGTTTCAACACCCCTATTTAACTGAGAAAGAGTAATGACTGGACACTCTAACTCCTTGGCCAATTCTTTTAAGCCCCTAGACATCTCAGAAATCTGCTGCTCCCTAGAAGGGTTATTCGTATGGGATTTTAAAAGTTGGAGGTAGTCAATGATAATTAGACCTAAACCATGTTCAGCTTTTATCCGTCGACAATGACTTTTGACATCAAGAATAGAAACTGCGGAATCATTGATAAAAATAGGTAAAGAAGAAAGCTCTTTAATGGCCATTCCAATATTTCTCAGGTCATTGTCTAGGAACTCTTTTTTCCTAATTCTTCTCGAGTCAACCTTGGCCTTACCAGTAAGGAGTCTCATACTTAGCTCAGATGCAAGCATCTCCAAAGAAAAAACTGCAACGGGTAAGCCTGCACCTTCACAAGTATTAATTGCAATATTCATGGCCAATGAGGTTTTCCCCATGGCAGGTCTTGCAGCTAATACGATCAATTGACCCGGCTGCATACCTAATAAAAGGGAATCCAGCTTAGGGTAGCCCGTTGAAAGTCCTGATATTTCACCAGGAGTTCTTGAAGTATCTTCTAACTCCTTTAAATTATCCTTCAAACAGGAGTTTAGCCTTTTCATTCCTTCTACGCGAGAATCTTGGGTCAATCCAAAAAATTGAGCCTCAACAGTTTGAACAAAGTCTTCCACCTTACCGCTGTATGAAAGACCTTCTTGGGACACTTTCATGGCCGTCTGGATAATTTTTCTTAGAGTGGATTTTTCTTTAACAACTTTAGCGTAGTAGGGAGCATTAGCAATGGAAGCTTCATCTTCGGAAATTTCTGCTAAAAAAGCATTTCCACCAATGGCCTCCAATTGTCCCATTTCACCTAGCTTTGAAGAGAGTGTAATATAGTCAATTGGCTTGTTTTCTTCAGATAGTTCTTTGAGACTTTCAAAAATTATTCCATAAGCAGAATGGTAAAAGTCACTTCTCTCCAAAGAAAAGTCTGTAATTTCATCAAAAACCCTTCCATCAATAATAAGGCAGCCTATTAAAGATTTCTCGGCTAAAGTGTTTCTAGGGAGCTCTCTCTTATCTTCCATACAAATTCGCCCGCCTACCAAAGCTCTGGCTTTGGTAAGTGGGCGCCTTTATTGAATTAATTTTTTGAAAATCAAAATAAACTTAAGATCTTAAAACTTTATCAGCTTCAGCTTTGAGCTTTTCTTCCTCAGTTAGCTCTCTACTTTCTTCTTTTGGGCTTTCTTCTTTAGCATCTTGAGCTTCTTTTTTCTTTTCAGCATCTTTCTTAGCTTTCTCTTGTTTGGCTTTTAGCTCTTCAGCTTGCTTAGGATCCATAACAACTTTTACAGAAAACTCTGCCTCAATATCTGTAAAAAGCTTAGCTTTAACTGTGTAGCTACCAACTTTCTTAATAGGGTCAGAAACTGAAAGCACTCTTCTTTCTACAACAATTCCCTTCTCACCTAAGTGCTTTGAAAGTTCACTTGTTGTAACAGTTCCAAAAAGCTTCCCTGATGCTCCAACCTTTTTAACCAACTCAAGGTTCACACCATTTAACTTCTTTTTGACGGCAAGAGCTTCTTTCATCTCTTCTTCCATCTTCTTTTTAAGTCTTTTCTTGCTATTTTCCAACTCCGACTTGTGTGCATCATCAGCAAGTACGGCTTTTTTATTTGGAATCAAAAAGTTTCTTCCATACCCTTGGGAAACATTCACAATCTCCCCAACATTTCCCAGCGTTGGGACTTTTTCAACCAATATTACCTTCATAAATTATCTCCTTCATCTTCATTATTTTTCTTTTTAAAAGATTTCCTAAAATCTTTGAAATTATCTAAAACGCCTAGAAATGCTAAAAAAAATCCCGACCGCACTCCAAAGAGAATTAGTGATAAGAAAATGAGCGTTCTAACCATTCCAACAATTTTCATATGTTTTAAAAGGTCCATTAGAAGCCCAAACCCTTGGAAAAAATAAAAAACACCAGCTCCTATCAACAGGTTGATACCAATTACGACAGCACGTTCACCAAGTAGATATTCGCCACCAAGAAACAGACTCAATGCTAAAATCAAAATCCATATACAGAAATCTGGCACCCTAAACTTTACGAATTCATCAAGGGAAAAAGGATAATCCTCGCCAGAAGAACGCCAAACAGAATCATTTCTTAAAACAAGATAGAAGTTAGTCCACCAGCTAAGGAAAAAAACCGCAAAGATAGCAGATGGAATCCAATTCATAACTTCATTGACGTAGACCTCAGGTTTATCAACGATATCTTGAATTCGCCTAGCACCTTCTCCCCCTTGGGATAATGCCTCGGCGCCTGGCCCCTTCTTAAAACTCTCAGCAAAGTTCATCACATTCTTTTCAACTTCACCTCTAATAGAAAAATCAGTAAAGAATTCGCTAAAAAAAAGAAATGAGGCCAATATTGCGAACAGTGAAAAACCGCCTATAAGAAACCCTCTGATAGGATGGACTCTTCTATTAACAAATTCAGCTATAACGAGAGAAAAACACAGCCCATACAACATGAGTGGTACAGGAGGTATAGTTACCTTCGTGGAAGAGTGTAGAAAAAGAAGAACCGCTGTTATTACAGCAGCAAAAAGACTCCCTGCTCTCTTTCCATAAATCAAGAAAACCATGCACAGCGGAACGGGCAAAAAAGCACCAAAAATTTGAGAAATCAATGGTGTTCCTGCTAAAAGAACAGAGAAAAAACCTAAAATAAAAAGCTTTTCCAACTTCTTAGGGTTTCCTTTATTCTCTACTCCGTCTGTATTATCTTTTTCAATCGACATCTGAAATAAGTCTCTCTTAATTACTATTCAGCTAATCTATTGGATAGGTGACTTACCATACCAATTTGTCTTGCTCTTTTGATAGCTCTATTAACAATTCTTTGATGTCTTCTGCTTACACCAGTAACTCGTGCAGGTGAGATTTTACCAAATTCGTTAATAAGCCAAGAGTATGTTGTTGGATCTTTCCAATCTGCTTT
>DKQD01000088.1 GCA_002474345.1 Bacteriovoracaceae bacterium UBA7317 | reverse complement strand
TTTAAATTCCGCATGCCTTTTGGATCAATCACGATCACGTGCTCAACGGTTGGAGTTTCTCCTCTAACTTCTATAACTTTATCAACCTGCTCTTGATCTTCACAAATAACAACTTTACTTTGACTATGCTTAAGAATGTAAGCGACATCTTCAGGCGGGTTCGTGGGGTAAATCCCTACGCTTCTCGCCCCAAGAGTTTGAGTGGCCAAATCCCCAATAACCCACTCTCGGCAGTTATCAGAAAGGATCGAAAGATGGTCATTTTCTTTAATTCCAAGTTCTCTAAAGGCCAGGGCCATCGATTCAACCCACTCTCTATATTCAGTCCATGTTGTTTCTTCCCAAATTCCTTTTTTCTTTTCCCGGAGGGCGATTCGATCTGGGTATTGGATAGACCTCGCTAAAAGTTTTCCAGGAAGAGTTAATTCGGACGTGTTAGTGTCCATCTTGAACCTCCTGTCCCATATAAGCAGCTTTTACTCTAGGGTCTTTCTTTATTTCGTCAGGGGTTCCTTTCGTGATCATACTCCCAAAATCCATCACCACAATACTATCGGCCAAGTCTAAAACCATATGGAGGTGGTGCTCGATTAAAATTTGAGTGATATTAAATTCTTCTTTAATATCTAAGATATACCTTGCCATATCCTCTGTTTCTTCTTGATTAAGTCCAGCAGCTGGTTCATCTAAAAGAAGAATCGTTGGCTCTAAGCAAAGGGCCCTCGCTAATTCAACCCGCTTTAAAATTCCGTAAGGCAGGATACCACAAGGCATGAGTCTGTAAGATTCCAGGTTTAAAAAATCAATAACTTCTTCGACTTTTTCTCTTTGTATAACTTCCTCATCCCTATAAGATTTGGTTCGAAGGACTTGTTTCCACCATGGGCTCTTATATAAATGGTGGCGGCCTATAAGAATATTCTCTAAAACAGTTAGATGTTCATAAAGGGCAATATTTTGAAACATCCTTGCCAACCCTAAGGTGGCCCTTTTATGAGTGGATTTTGTCAAAAGGGAAGTTCCGTTTAGCTTTATATCCCCTTGATCTGGCTTATGAAGACCACTAAGAGTATTAAAAAGAGATGTTTTACCGGCGCCATTGGGCCCTATGATACTTAATAATTCTCCCTCTTCAACATCAAAGGAGACTCCATTAAGGGCCTTTACCCCTGAAAAAGAGAGGTGAATATTTTCAAAAGATAACATTAGGAAAGCCACCTTTTTCGTCTTCTATAATGTTTAATATCACGAAAACTAGACTTATTAACACCCATTCCCAAATAAAATTCTTGAATGTCTTCGTCTTCCTCCAACTCTTTGGGAGTTCCATCACGGACAATCTTTCCACTTTCTAAAATATATACGTAATCAGCGAGCTCCATTGCCACGGAGGCATTTTGCTCTACGATTAATAATGAAACTCCCTGCTTATGAACTTCTTTAATAATCCCCATCAATTGATGGACAATTTTTGGTGCCAATCCTAAAGACGGTTCATCGAGGATTAAAAGCTTTGGTCCTGACATCAGCGCTCTAGAGATGGCAAGCATCTGCTGTTCACCGCCAGAAAGGTAACCCGCCAGACGGTTGCGGCTTTCCTTCAAAATTGGAAACCTCTCAAAGGACTCTTCGATTCTCCTTTTTGTATCCTCTGCACTCTTCCCCCATGCCCCACTTTCTAAATTCTCAAGAACAGTTAAATCAGGAAAAATTCTTCTTCCCTCCATAACCTGGGCCATGCCTCTTGAGACTCTTTCTGTTGCACTTACTTTTTTAATATTCTTATCAAAAAAAGAGAGGCTTCCTTTTGTAATCCTCCCTTCGTGAATGTCCATAAGACCAGTAATGGCCCGAAGAGTAGTCGTTTTTCCTGCACCATTTGGACCTAAGAGAGCAACTATTTTACCTTGGGGAACTGAAAGGCTTACACCATTTAAGATTCTCATCACGCCATGATAGACTGTTTCTAAATTTTTGATTTGAAGGATAGGGCCAGCTTGTTCCTGTCCCTTTCCTTCGCGATGACTTTTACTCACTTTCTGCGTAACCGGCCACAACTTCCCAAGAACCTTTTTCAAAGACTGGCTTCAAAACTCGAACTCTAGTACCAGCTGAATAAGGGAAATTTTTAAAGCTTAGAGGTTGAATAAAACCATTTGCATCCCATTTATCAAGAGCTGCCAATGATTTAGCATAACCGGCCCTTGTGATATCTCCGTTAGCTATAGCCCTTTTAGCAACTTCTAATGCGGCCAAACCTTGAATGTAAGATAAAAGTGTATAGGAATCTTGCCGTGCTTTACCTCCATACTTTTTGAAAGCATTCATAAATTTATCCATTCCAGGTAGTTTTTCCCCAAAATAAGGAGTTCCACTACACTGATAATAATTCATGAACATTGCGCGGGCCTTAACAGGAATCAACTTTGGGCTAAAAAAAGCATCAATCCAAGCGGGAGTACTTCCAATCCATATCGGCATATACTTCATTTTAGCAGCAGTTCCCAAAATGGGTCCTGTAGCACTTGGAAGAACTGAAAGAAGAATATGAGTTGCACCTGCACTTTTAAGGCTCGAAATAACTGCTGTCATATCTTTTTGCCCAGGCTTTGTTGGCTGTTCGGCAACAATCTTTAAGTTATGTTTTTTAGCAGATTCTCGCCAACCTTTGAGGCCATCTTTACCATAATCATCATTTTGATAAATAATTGCCACTTTTAAAGTTGCTTTATCTTTAGCACTTTTCACAACCCAATCCATGGCCCTTTTAGCCTCGATCGTATAGGAAGGACCAACTGGAGGTGTTTGTTTATTTCCCGCCATAAGAGACGATAAAGAAGCTGGAAAAGCAATAATCTCAGAGCTTTCTAGGTGGGGAATAAGAGGCAAAGTAGTAGGTGTCCCAAAGCTTGTGGCAATGAAAAGAATATCATCTTGCATTTGCTTTAAGGACTGAACCGATTTTTGAGGGTTATAACCATGATCTCTTTCTACTAGCTCAACTTTCCACCCCTCTGGCAATATTTTAACTTCTCCAGCATTAACAGCTTTTGCTAAAATCCTCTTTCCCAAGGCATAAGGCTTCCCGATGAGAGCCGCCCGTCCACTTTCATCATTTAAGGTTCCAATTTTTATAGTCTTATTTTTAAGGTCGACACCTCTTCCAACTTTGAGCTCTCCACCCTTTCCATCAGCAGACTTTTTACTTGCTCCCAGCGCAGAACTGTTAAAAATACTAATCAATAGAATTCCCGCAAGAAAGCCAATCAATTTTCCCCTATCCATTGGGTAAACTCCTTTTTAAATTCAATGTGTGCACCTTTTAATTTGACGTTAATTGTTAAAATTTGGCAAGAATTTTAAGTACTTAAAAGCCATTAAATAAAATTAGTTGATCAAAAAATTAACGCAAAGCACAACCAATTAGCGAAATAAAGTGATACTTAAGAGAAGGGTTTTAAGAAATGGCTTTTTTCCTATCTGTTTAAATCTCAGAATTAAACTAAAATTCCAGAAACTCAAATTGGCCTTCAATACATTGAAATGAGATAGATGCTTTAATTTCAAAATCTAGGCATAACTCATTAATTATTTCTTCTTTTGGGTCCCACCAGTGAATGATTGACCGGTTACCGTAACCAATTGCAATTCCTCGAAAATTTTTAGTAGGTATGCTGCTCTCAATTAGGTGCTTTAACATTAAGCCACCCTCCATAGTAGATGGTAGCTTATCTTGACTTTTACTTTAATTATGAGACTCCTGAAAAGAGTTGAACAAAGATTGAAAATCAATAAGAATTATTGCTTTGCTTATACCAGGAGCCAAAAGAACAGAGATCTGAGATTAGCTTGTATTTAGACTTCTAAAATTTTCAGTTTACCTTTGACACAATTAAAAGAGACAGGGCCATTGATTTTTATATTAAGTGAAAGTCTGTAGATATCAGTTTTTCCTGGACTCCACCAATGAACTTCGGATTTGCCATCCCCAGTCCTAATAACTATTCCCTGAAAATCTTCAAGGTTAATCTTACTTTTTAACAATTCACCTAACATCACCAGAGCTCCAAGCAACCCAAAAATTAATCAACTAAACAAAGTACCTTCTTTAAGGCTTCATAATGATTATAAAAGATGCAGTGAAAAAGGCTCACTTTTTTCCAAAAAAGCGTTTTCCCTCACAAGCAAAGCAATTAAAGTTAGTTACTTAGAGGCAAAGACTTAAATTTTTAATGGTAGATAAAAGTAGAAAAAGGAAGATATTTATAAAAGAGTTTGAAATCACCTCCAGGCAGCTCTTCATTGTCATTTTTCAATTAATTTATGAATAGTATTAGTAAGAATATTTAAACGGTCTTCGGTTATATCTTTAACTTGAGACAATATTGCCCATATAGATAAATATCCTTTCAAAGCACCAATAACCAGCTAAAATACCCATGCAATGGACAGACCCATTACGAAGCCAAGAAGGTAGTTCAACCTTTAGCTTAATTAAAGCTGCCCAAAAACAAATTATAACTGCAACAAAGAGCACTTGCCCAAACTCTATTCCTAAGTTGAATGAAAACAAAGTCAGTGGAATTTCAGTGGAAGGAAGACCAACCTCTTTTAGAGCTCCAGCAAATCCAAGTCCATGAATAAGGCCAAAAAAAGTTGTCATACTGCCTGGGTATTTTATCATTAAGCTTTCTTTACTTTCCTTATTTCCCTTATTTCCCTTATTTTTACTGATTTCGCAAACCAGAAAAACAAGAGACAAAGAAATAAAAAATTCACAAAGAAAGGATGGAAAAGCAACAACCTCAAGTGTGGCAAGTGAAAGGGTGATACTATGCCCTAAAGTAAAAAATGTTAATGAAATTAAAATTTTTCTAAACCCATTCATAAGAATCATAAGTCCCAAAACAAAAAGGAGATGATCTATTCCTTCAAAAATGTGACTCATACCCAAAAATAGGTATTTTCCAAAAAAAACCATTAGAGTATCTTTTTTGGGGACAATTATTTTTTTCAAATCAGAACTTAAAACTTTTTGAATAATTGATCCATCATTCAACGTTATGTGAAGAAGTACGGTGCTATTAACTTGATTCCACCCCTCAACTCCGACTTCTTGACCTACGAAACTTAGCTTTTTGCAAATAACATCGAATTTTTTAACAACGCCAGTTCCCTCATACGTAATTTTAACGGGACCATTTTTTTCACAACCATCTTGAAAAAAAGGCCTTAACTTTTCGCCCCTCTTTTTCAACTCTGGCTCTTTCCAAAAAACCTTTAGTAACCCATGTTCTTTTTCAACAATTTTAAGGAGGGAAGGCGCCAATGGATGAGATTTGGAAATAGGAGAAATCAAAAGTCCGCTTATAAAAAAATAACTTATAAATGAAATAACTCTTTTCATACTAAACTTCTTCCAAAGGTAAGACGATTTCATATTTCTTAAATAATTTATCAATTTCCTCATTTAATACCGTCTTTTTCTTTTCTTCTATAATCAAAAGCTCTATTTTATCTTTTACTCTCTCGAAATTATGAAGTTTTCCTGTCTTAATATCTTTTAACTTTATAAGATGGTAACCAAAGTTTGAAGTTATAGGTCCAACCCAAACATTCTTTTCAGCTATGCCTTTCATATTTTCATAAAATAATTTTCCAAAACTCTTATTTATTTCAATTTTAGATAGAGAATTTTTTTTCCCTAAATGGAAAGGAGATGAGTGTGAATGGATTCGTCCTTCTTTCTTTAGAAATTCCAAATTGTATTGAGCTTTTTTAGAACTTTTATAAAAAATTTGTTCAAACTCATATAGGGGTGGATGACTAAAATCCTTCACGTGCTTCATTTGATAATTTTTAATTTCCTTTACACTTGGGCTTAAAATTCCTCTTTTATAAGAAAGAATATCTTTCATCCTATTAACCAAGATCCTTTTAACAACTTGATCTTTTCTATCTATACCTAAACTTAAAGCCTGCTTAAAATACTTTTCATCACTCATTTTTTCTTTAGTTGCTTCATTTTCTCTTTTTAAAAGAAATTTCATATTTCTTACTAACCAATTTCGAACTAATAAATCTGACTCATTTATTTTTAAATTAATTGCTTCTTTAAAAAGTATTTCGTTTGTAATCTCTTCTTCAATAAGTCTTTTAAACAAAACTGCATCAACCTTTGAGTCTGAAATATAAGATTTATTCTTAAGCTCTAGAAACTTCTCTTTAGAGATAAAAACTTTTTCTTTAAGTTTATTATCTTCAAAAAGAAACTGCCTTCCAAAAAAGAAGGTGCCCCCAATAATTAAATAGAGCGACAAATATTTAAACACCTAACATTCCTTTATTTAGATGAAAGAGGTGAGAATTGAGTTACTTTTCGATTGAAAGAAACGATAAGTAAAAAAATTAAACACATTTAAAAAAAAATGAATATTTTTACCTAGGGCACTTAGGTCAGCAGAAATTGAAACACGTTTAGTCTGTTTTTATATCTCATCCATAAAAAACTTATCAATCGTTATCACTTTTAACCTATTACCCTGATTAGATTCAAAGTCATATGGCCATCCCTTATCGGTAATAATGAACTGATTTCTTTTAAAAAGGGGGGAGCGTCCTTGCAAAATGGAAGAAGGACGCATTCTAAATTTCGGGCTATTTACAAATTTTCCATTTCCTTTGACAAGAGTGATGATACCCTTGGAAAAATTAGTCAATAAAATCCCTCTTTTATAAAAAGAAAAATCATCCAAAAAATGCCTTGATTTATAAAGGACAACCGACTTTCCAGGATTTCCCTCATCAGTGATTTCCACTTTTTTTAAGTTGTTAAAATCAGTTATATAGAGGCTATTATTTTTTATTTTAAGTCCATTTGGATACCTAAGTTTTGTTTTATACCAAGCTTCACTTTTTTCAAGTTTATAAGGATTTAAAGACGAAATTTTCATCTTAAAAATTATTTTTGAAAAAGAATCAGCACTGTAAAGATTACCATCTTTGTCGACGGCCAATCCATTAGGAAAAAGGAAAGAGTCTAAAGGAGATATAATCTGGAACTTTGGTTTTTTGTTGAGTTCAGCTGCTAACAGGTAAGAAGGCGCAAATTTTCCTTTGAGGCATTTTAACAAGTGACGGTTTCTTAAACGACATCTTTTTTCTTTGATAAGTTTTTTTAAACGCGCCTTCGTTATGAAAGTACAAGTGGCGTATAAAAATTTTTTGTACTCCACGATTCCCGTAGCGTAACAACTTCCATCAAATAAGGGCCCAACTTTGACAAATTCTTGCAATGAGTTTTTTTTCACTTCAAAAATATTTCTGCCCCCCGTAATGAAGAGCCTTCCAGACTTAGAAAAATACTGATTCTCAGCATCAGCAATTTTAAAAGAAAGGTTTCTTTCCTCAATGCAGCCGACAAAAATTATAGAAAAAAGCATCAAAGCAGCGAGCTTGAATTGTTTAAAACCCATCAATTTCTCCAAATTTCATTGTGGATTAAAGAAAGCCGAAAAATCAATGACAATTTAAGGAGGAAGAGCATCATGTAAGAAAATGATGTTTTTAATTAGGTTCAACTTTAAAAACGCGCTCAAAATAATGTCCTAATTCATTAACAAGCCCATTTGTGTCTTCTTTATCTACATCAAGGCCTGCAAGAACTCTGGCCAACCTTTTTTTATACTCAACCTGCATTAACCTTTGAATTTGAATTCTTTGCGCCTGAGGAGAGCCTGCTCCATGCATGCTTTCTGTTAAATAACCCACAGCATTTCTTCCCATAGTCATATTTTCAATTAAGCGCAATATTCTAATTCTTTCCTCTGCAGAAAACGTCTCACTTCCCTTAAGGTATTTTTTTAAAAGCCCACCAATTTCAGGATGATTTAAATCCTTTTCCGAAGGAAGCGTAGAAACAAAGCCTCCGGCCAGATCTTGTGCGAGACGTGAAATTTCAAAAGGAAAGCGGGTTACATGATGTTTACAAACATTTGAAAGCATATCATCACAGATATAACAACCAGACTTCGTTTTATAACCTTGATAGGAAGAAGCAATACCGGTTCCATAAATCGTTTCATTAAGATGAGACATTTCGACAAGTTTATCCCGAATATGAGAAGCTTTAGGAACTCCATTCATTTCACTGACAGCTGCTGCCGCTCCGATAAGAGCATCTCCGACCCCACTCTTACAAACATAACTCCTTCTATGGTAAGTCGTAAAACGCTCCACCAATAAAGCTGCATAGTCGTACTCACCGTCCATAAAAATAAATTCATTAGGAATAAAAACATCATCAAAGAGAACCATAGCTTCACTTCCGCCATACTTAGCATTTCCTACATCAATGGTTCCCTCATCCATACTCCTTGTATCACAGGACTGTCTTCCACAAACATAAGTGATTCCTTCAGCATCTACAGGAACTGCTCCAATGACCGCATAATCGTGATCTTCCTTTTTTAGCCTCATTGTCGGCATAACAATCATCCAATGAGAGTTAACAGTTCCCGTTTGATGGGCCTTGGCACCTTTTATATAAACTCCCTCTTTTGTCCTTCTCGAAACGTGCACAAAAAGGTCTTTATCTTTTTGCTGATGAGGTGAAAGTGATCGGTCTCCTTTTACGTCTGTCATTGCTCCGCCAACAACACCATTTAATTTATGCATCATAGTTAAGAAAGAAATAAGCCTTTTATGATAATGAGTTTTAAGGACCTCATCCATTTCATAAGTGACAGAAAAAAGAGAGTTGAAAGCATCCATTCCCACACAACGTTGAAAACAAGTTCCTGTAAGTTGTCCTAAACGCCTTTGCATTTTATTTTGTAATACGAGTTCATGAGCACTCATGGAGACATGAAGAAAACGACTCACTCTCTCTTTTGTATAAGGGGAAATAACCGTTGCAAGCTCCGGGTTGGAAACACCGAGGTCATAAGTTTCAGCTAAAGCGTTCGCTGAAGGCCTTATAATAGGGTGATCAACGGGATTTTCTACTTTATCTCCAAAAAGGTAAACATCTAACCCCCTACCCCTTAAAGAATCGAGGTACTCTTTACCATTGGTTATTTTTTTATTGTCTCTTGATGGATCAATCTTTCTTTTATGATTTGCCATAAAGTGAAGCTCCTTTTTCACTTAAATTTCAATCAGTATATTTAAAAGTTGCAATTTTAATTTGTTTAAAGCTTCCCACATAAGCGAATCTATTTATATTAAAAAAAAATGGTTCTTAAAAATTACTGATATTCCCTCTCTTCTATTTCATTCACCCAATCTTTGAAATGTTCTTGAAGGTTTTGCATTCCAAGTATCCATTGGTCGTAGTCTTCTGCCTTATTTTTAATATACTTTCTTACTTTTTCATGAGGAGTAATTAAAAACTGATCACTCAAAAGGCCTTCTACCGTTTTTTCTGCACACTCTTTAGGATTAATCATTCCATTTACCCCGGCCACGCCAGCTCCATTTTCTGTCATTTTAGTTTTAACAGCTTGAGGACAAAGGCATGATACACCAATTCCCCTTTGACCATATGTAATGGCAACCCATTCAGCAAAACCAACTGTAGCGTGTTTTGTAACTGTGTAAGGAGCAGCACCGATTTGACTCAAAAGACCAGCTGCAGACGATGTAAAAAGAAAATAGCCTGATTTATTTTCAAGCATGGAAGGAAGAGCATACTTAACTGAGTACGTGTGACTCATAATATTCGTGTTTATAATGTTCATCCAATTTTCGTAAGAGACTTTCATAAAACCAGGTTGACCAAAAATTCCAGCATTAGAACAAAAAAGATCAATTCCTCCATAAACCTTGGTTGCCTCATCCACTAGAGCTTTTACCTCTTCCTCTTTAGACACATCCAATGTCACCGCAAGGCCTGAAACTTCAGAAGCAACTCGGTTAGCATTGTCTCCATCTATGTCTCCAACAATAATGGAAGCGGCTCCTTTCTTTTTGAACTCAAGGGCAAGACCCTCACCAATTCCGCCACCGGCTCCCGTAATAACGATTCGTTTTCCTTGTAAATCCATAAAGGTCTCCTCTAAAATGAAAAACAAAAAAAAAGATCATTAATACTCTATTGTCAGGGGCCAATTACATGTTGTCACTCTCTTTAAATGAATTACCCGATTACGAAAATAAAGAGCTAGGCTTATCCGACTGGATAATTATTGACCAAGAGAGAATTAATGACTTTGCCAAAGCGACGGATGACTATCAATGGATCCACGTAGATGAAGAAAAAGCAAAAAAAGAATTACCAACTAAGTCGACTATAGCTCACGGTTTTTTAACCCTCTCTCTTATGACCCACCTTGGTGAGAAGATTTGGAAAGTCAAAGATGCTTCTCAAATAATTAACTATGGACTTAACAAAGTACGCTTTTTGACTACGGTACCAAGCCAATCAAGGGTTAGACTCAAAATGAAAGTTCTAAAAGTTGAAAACTTGAGGTCCAAGGGTTACAAAGTAACGGGGGAATCAACAATGGAGGTCGAGGATCAAGACAAGCCAGCTTTCATTGCTGAGTTTATAGCGCTTTTTTACTTCTAAGCCCTTAAAACTGAAAGCATGACCAATTAAAAAAGGCAAGTTAAAGCGGTTTCCCATGTCATAAATTTAGCCTTAATTTTTTGTTATTTAAATGCCTGGGCCGTAAGTTCTTGAAAGAAGAATAAAACTCATAGAACACCTTTTGACAGAAAAATGGAATGGCCTCAAACTTAAAGATGGGCAATAAATTAGCGGAAAAAAGGCTTTGAAACAGACTCGATTAGTAATGGATTCATTAGTATCTTTAATGGAAAAAGGACCCTCTCTTAAAGAGTGGATTGGCCACTCAATTATTGAACGTTTTTATCAAAATTTGGCCAATAAACTTGGAGCAACTACTCACTACTACAAAGGAAGTGAATGGTGGATGGATGAATACACAATCCCCTACTTAAAAATTGATCGGGATCATAGTGAAACGCTTCTCTACCTCCACGGCTTTAGCGACAGAAAAGAAAGCTTCCTTTTAACCGCCAGGTATTTAGCAAAAACATTTAATATCATCATCCCGGATGGACCAGGTTTCGGCAAAACCATAAAAAATCATTCCCTCCCCTATCAAATAGAGCATTATGCTCGTTGGTTTGAGCGCTTTATAAAGGAGGTTGCCGAGCCTCCTTTGTGGATTGTTGGTAATTCAGCAGGCGGGGCCATAGCTAGTAAACTCGCCTTTCTCTACCCAGACCTAGTTAAATTATGCATTCCTGTTTCGCCGGCCCTTTACTACAACCCCGGAAACAACCCCTTTTTTGAAGAATTTGCCAATGGAAAATTCCTTTTTTTTGTCAGTGATCAAAAAGATTACGATTATTATCTCACAAGAATTTTTCATAAAGAAATTAAACCCATCCGCTTTATAACAGATGCGATACTGGCCGAGTTTATAAGAAACAGATTTTGGTATAAACATATGATTGAAACAAACCTTAAAGGTTTCCACTCCGATTTATTAGAACTTGAAAAAACGGGCTTCTTCTTAAATAAAGAACTTGAAAAAACAAATGTACCCTTTCATTTTCTGTGGGGTGAATTTGATACTTTATTTCCCTCAGAAACACCAAAATATTTACAAACTATAAACCCAGCTATCAAATACGACCTTGTCAAAAACTGTGGCCACGCACCGCATGTTGAAAAGCCACTCAAATTAGCAAAAATGATCCTTTCTATTTATAAGGAAAATAGACACTTAAGAACCCGTTGGAATCTGTGGTAGCTTTAGATGAGCTCTTTATTTTAGTTTGTGGAGTGAATTACATATGAGTACAAATAATGATGTCTTGGCGGAGTCACTTGCTCTTCCTTGCGGCGCTGTTATTCCCAACAGGTTATGTAAAGCGGCAATGACAGAGGGTATTGCCGATGAATACAACCGTGCAACTGACGAACACTTGAAGCTTTACAAGGCCTGGAGTGAAGGAGGTGCAGGCCTTCTCATTTCAGGAAATGTTCAGGTAGACCGGCGCTATTTGGAAAGGCCTGGAAATATCGCTATTGATGGGAATCAAGATGAAGAGCAATTAAAACGATTAAAAGATTTAGCCAAAGGTGGAACAACAAATGGCAACCACTTTTGGGTCCAGCTAAGTCATGCTGGAAGACAAACAGACCCTAGAGTTAATAAGTATGGTGTTGGGCCATCGGCAATAAAAAGCAAAAATATTGCTGGACAAAAAGTTTCTCCATCCTTTACTCCAAGACCCCTTGAATTAAATGAAATACCTA
>DKQD01000089.1:11223-64867 GCA_002474345.1 Bacteriovoracaceae bacterium UBA7317 | reverse complement strand
CATCCACCATGTAATGTTTTGTGGAGATTCAACTCCTTATAACTGTGGAAATCCAGATGAGTACACGATTAAAGAGTGCGCTGAAGAAATTATTAAAGTTTTAGGAAGTAAGAGCAAATTAGCTTACCGTCCACTTCCTGTTGATGACCCTAAGAAAAGAAGACCAAATATTTCAAAGCTTCACTCGCTGGCCGGTTTTAAGCCTGAGGTAAGCTTCTCAGAGGGAATAAAGAGGACAGCACTATTTTTTAAGAGGTTAAAAAAAGAAAGGGTGAATCCAGAAGAAATGAGCGTTTGGTAGATAAGAGTTTTGGGTTGGGAGTTTTATTTTGAAAATAGCAATAAGTTGTGACCATGTAATTGAACGTAACCAGGCACTTGCTATCGTGGAGATGGTAGGGTCTATCTATGAGGATGCGGAAATTTTTACTATCGTCCACAAGCCTGGCAGTGTACTTGGTCCGATTGAGCAGCGAAAAATTAGATCGACCTACCTTTCTCATAAAGTTACGGATAAGGATCATTTTTACCGTTGTGGCTTTCTTGTTCCTTCAGCCGCAAAAAACCTTCATATTCCATGTAACTTTGATCTTGTTGTCAATATTTCCTCAGGTTTATCTCAGGGGATTCAAACTTGTGAGGGGACTAAGGTTTTAACCTATTTTCTTCCTTTCGAGTCTGATGAAAGAAAGAAAAAGAAATGGTGGGAACGTCTTTTTTCAACCTATTTGAAAGAGTGGTCAAGAAAGACTCTTAATAAGAGTGATTTAATATGGGTTCCAGATAACTCCACGAAAGAGTGGGTAGAAGAAGTTGTTTCTGAGTCTATAGAAGTTAAAGTCGTTTACCCTTTTTTCAATATTGAAGACTTTCCACTTATCCCTTCAAGTCATTGGAAACATGACTTTTTTGCTGTGGAAGCACAGGGAATGGATTGCAAATTGGCAGAAGAAGTTTTCGATTTGGCAGCTGATTTGGGAGTGAAAGCTGTTTTTGTTGGAGAGGATGAGCACTTAAGCCCCTTAAAAAAATTAAAAGGAGAAAAATCCTTTTTTGGTTCGAGGTGCACAGGAGAGCTCGCACCTTTCCTCGCAGCTTCTAGAGGGTTTATCTCATTCAAAGAAAAAGGTTTTCCAGATTTGGCCTTAAAGGCACTGTCTGTGGGAAGGCCTATCATTGTTAGGGATACAATGGTCCACAAAGAGTATTTTGAAGGCCAGGGTGTCTCTTTTCTTCCTCATCTAGCAAAAGATAAAATTAGGGAGGCATTTACAAATGTCGGAAAAACTCACAAAGATTTAGATGCTAAAAAAGTCAGGGCCCAGGTTATGAAATTTTCGCCCCAGAAGTTCAAAGGTCAGCTTTTAAGAACTATTAAGGAATTTTAGGCTTTAACCACCAGATTTTTCTAATTTTAATTCCTCATTTAATTGTCGGAGATTTGTGTCTAAGATCTTCATTTTATTTTCGTAATAGTCTTTTTGGTTTTCCATTGCAAGTTTATTACTTCTTTCAAGATTGAGTCTTTCAGCGTTCATTCTATTTACTTTTGATTTCATATCCCTTTGGTAAGTTTGATTAAGGGTCTCAATTTTATCTTGAAATCTTTTTTCAAGTTCTTTAAGTTTAGTATCATTTTTTTTATTTATTTTATACATTTCCACTTGGTAGTGGTCTTTTAAGCTTTGTATTTCATTATTCTGGTTTCTATCTTTATCTATGAGAAGCTTTTTCATGGCCAATCGTTCCTTTTGCATTTCATTTTCATTTGTGATGATTGAATTAGAAAGCTCGTCATTAAATTTTGTCTTTAGGTCTTTAATTTTTTTCTGAAAATCAGTTTGAAGTTGAGTATTTTCCTTATCTTTTTGTGACAGTCTTTTTTCGTAAGCTTCAGTTTTTATATTATCTTCTAGAGTATGCTTTTCTCTCATTGTTTGAAGAGAGCTTTTAATCTTTTCATCAGTTTGATAGATTAAGTCTTTTTTTGTATCCATAAAATGGTCATGAAGATCTCTTACCTTTCTATAATTATCATCTTTTATGATGTCTAAGCTTTTGTTATATACTCTATCTTTAGTTTTTAAAGCTGTTTCTAACTGGTCAGCTTTTGCTATATAAGGATGGCCTGATACTATATCATCATAAGCAGCCTTGGCATTTTTAAGACCCCTTTCATATTTGACCTTCATTTGTTGACGTTCTTGAAGGTTTTTTTTTGTTTCTCTATCAAGGTTTTCAATTGATTGATATTCTTGCTTCTTAAGAAGATCAGTAAATTGGTCTCTTTGCTGATCTATCTTTTTTTGGAAGGTGTTTGTTATTTCACTGACTTCACTTTGATGGTTTTTCTTATCAACAATTCTTTTTCCCTCATGCTCAGTTGTAATTCTTGATTTCTCTTTTTCATAATTGCTTTTAATATTTTTTACTTTTTGTTCGTAATTATTTTTTGCTCTGGCGAGGGCAAGGTTGTAGCGTGTTGGGTTCATCACAGTCACGATCATTCCCCTAGTGGAAAGACTTTTAATATCATAATGCGTTGATTTATTATACACTAAGTCATAAATGGGGTGAGGGGTCTAAGTTTTCCTAGAGATCTCTAGGAGTTTGTAAAAATCTTGACCTTTTTATTGTGGTTGGAGTTTTCTAATTTGATTATTTCCTTAAGTCTGAGGGATTCAAAAAGATAATCCCGAAGAGGGTTTATGTAAATGTAATAGTCTCTAGATCCTTTTGGGGGATAATCAGAACAATTTTGAAGGACCTCTTTTAGAATGACTCCATCAAATGGGTTATAAAAGAAAAAAACATTGTTCTTTGTTTTTGGGAAAAAATTTAAAGCATCCTCATTAATTATCTCAATCGGCGATAAGGAAATGTGAGGGAAGTTCTTTTGGAGCGATAATTTATTCTCTTCAGCCGTTTCGCAGAGATCTTTAGCAAATTCAATACCAATAACTTTTTTGAAACCAAGCATAGATGCCATAAGAAGGCATCTTCCTTTTCCTGAACCAAAATCAATAAAGTTAAATTTGTTCCAAGGCAGGTTGAGCTGGTTCATAATTTTAAAAAAGAGCCTATAGTGAGTTGCTTGATAGTGACGGGCATGGATAATACTTTCACTTTCAACTTCCATATTAATAAGTTGAACGGAAGAATTTGTTTTTAGTGAAAATTGGTGGTCGTATTTAAGGTTTAGAAGATTATCATAAATCTTTGACAGTACATTTTTTGCTTTAGTAAATGAATTCATTAAAAAATAGTTTCATCTTTTAAATGGTTCCGTCAAAAATTTGGACTTGTTTGGCAATAATATTTGATTTTAAGTTTCTTTTCCCACTCTTTTCCTCAAGCATATAATCCATTTTTCCAGAGACCAAAACTTTGACACCTTTTTTTAGAAGTTTCTTTAAGTTTTTTATTTGATCTTTTTCTTTAAATTCTACCTTGTGGAAATATTTTTTTTCAAGCCAGACTTTATTCCCTTTCCTTTTTTTTGAAAAAGTTTCTTTAATAAAAAGTTCTAAATGGCTTCTTTTATTTTTAAAACTTTCAACGACACCAATAAGTGTTACTTTCGCGTTATTCATAGTACCTTTAACTCCTTTTAGTTTCTCACTTCTTCTCCCATATTTCTGGATATTAGCTGTCAAGAAAACGTAATTTAAGGTCAAGAACTTGTTAAATAAAAACTCCTGAAAAACTTCTTTTTTTATTTTTTTTAAGATTCCTTTACCTTTTTTGCTTCAAAGAGATAAAATAGAAGCAATTGAACATAGGAGAGAGGCAACAATGGCCGTCACCTTCAATGATATAAAAAAAAAGAAAGCGCCACTGAAAGAGTGTTTGGATTCAACAGAGGATCTAGATATTTTTAAAAAGGAAAAGACTCTAAGGCCTTGGGAAACTTTTGAAGAAAAAAAAGGCTTTCAAGAAAAAGATCTTTTAGATGAGATTAATGAACGTTTAGATTTTGAAAAACAAACTTCAAGAAAAAAAAGGCTAGTAAAAAAGGATTTTGTAAAAGTTCCACCTTTGACCCATGAGGAAAAAGAAGAAAAAAAACGTAAGGCCGAAGAGAAGCTACTTGTTTTGGAAGAAAATAAAAAGCCAGGAATTTCACCAGAGCTTGAGAAAAGACTAAAAAAAGCAAAAAACCGCTATTTTGACTCGATTTTACAATAATGAAAGACCTCAATCTCTTGAGGGTCTTACCCCGCCTAATTGAATTGTAAAAAATTGATGAGTACCTGAATTAGATGGACATTTAATTATGGCCTTCATTTTTTCAATAGCTTCTTTTTGGATGGACTTAATTTTGTTTATCCCATCTTCACTCAGAGACTCTGAAAGAGCATAAAACGATTGAGGGTCTGTGTTTTGACACTCTGGAGTGTCTTTAACAAGATAGCTTTCAAAAGACTCATGAAGGTATTTTTTTGTTAACGGTGGAGAAACGTTGATTATAAGTTCAATATCTTTTTTCTTGGTTAGAACACTCATTAAGTTGAGAACTGTTTTGGGATTAGGGTTTCCTTTAAGAGAAAGTGAAAGAATTCTTCGAAGAGTCGTAGCTCCAACTTGCGCCCTTTTGGACAATCCATTGATACTCATATTGGGATATTTATCGAAGTAATCCTCCATGTAACCTTTTATTTCTCGAGTTAGATCAGTTGCCATTTGGACCTCCCAGGCTGATTAACCTATTGGTTGAACATAGTCTTGGGAAGACTTTAATGGAAGTTAGATGCCTGGAAAAAGGGTCTTTTAAGGGCCAAATGTTAATTAATTTTATAAAAAAACCCCTTAAAATGGGCTTTTAAGGGGGTAGATAGTGCACTCTGACACTTGGAAGAGCTCTTTTTACCTTAAGCGCCTACAGATTTGACGCCTTGGGTTCCAACGAAATCCGGGAGGACAGTGAGGTGCAGGCTTTTCAAAGCTTGGTCTCTCTGGCCTTCTTGGCCTAGGCCTTGGTCTTGGTCTCGGGCGTGGTCTGGGGCGTGGTCTAGGTCTTACACTTCCACAAGGTCTTGTTTTTAGTTTTACATTTAGTTTTCCTAGAAGGTCAGATGAATCTAAAGAGACGAGCGCTGAGGCTTGGTCTGGATTCATTCCCTTTTTCATTTTTGCCATAAGAACATTTCTAAGAACAAATCTTACTTTTCGATCTGTTCTTTTTGAGCATTTAGTCCTAACCTGAACAGGAATACTTCTTGAAATAGTCCAATCTTTGTCAGTGTTATTCCTCCAAGTTTTTCGAACGACCTCTTTTTTTATTTCTCTTTTGTCGCCTCGTGGCCCCTTTAGCTGGAGGAAAATGGTTTTAAATAAAGCCGCTGTTCCTGGTGTCGTTGATGTCATTCCTCTAAAGTCGACTGAAATATCAAGGGACTCAACAATTTCACCAGGTTTGATTGAAGCGTTAATGATAATTTTACAGACCTTATGGTCTAGTCTGACATCATCTCTTCGTCCTCTCCTAGGGTTTTCACCTGTGACTTCATCATTATCATTATCATTATCATATTGGGGTACTTCTGCCATGAATTGATCAAAAAGAATACTCATAGCTTTTTGGTCAGGCGTTTTTATAACTGAGGTCGTACCTTCAGGGCAACCTCTTCCACGGGCCGTTATTTCTCCAAATTGGAAAGAAGCATTTGCGTCTTGGACAAGCGTAGAAAAGCCTAAAAGACCAAAGCAGAGAAAGGATGTTATCAACTTAGTTTTTGCTTTTATATTTTTCATATCGTCATTCCTCCGATCAGAGGTGAGTTCAGAGTAAGTTATCTAAATCTAACCTCCTTACTTTGGTAGCAAAAGGTTGGGAAAAAGGCGAGTTAAAAAAGGATGATTTCGTTTTAAGTGCGCCACGTGGAGTTAAAATTTAGGCCATTTCAATGTTTACGAAAAAGAATCCCCCTTACAGATAATACTTTTTTCTCTTTATAATAGTTGGGATGAAAAAAATTTATATAGTGGGCTCTGTCTTTATTATTGTTGTTTTAGTGGGTACTTTCTTCCTGATAGGAACAAATGGCGATCCTACTAAAAAAATTGATGACTCTTCTAATGCAAGTAGTGCTGAAAAAAAACTAGATGTAAAAAAGAACAAAAATTTGGCCCAAAAGAACATTGATTCAGTCAAAAAGAGTTCTGATTTAAAGATTAGTTCAAATACTAAAAAAAAGACCAAGGTTTTTTTCAAGAAGCCCAAAAGTAAATTTAAAGTTAAAAAAAGTTTATTTCCAAAAGGAAGGATAAAAAACTTTCCATGGAGGAAGGGCCGCCCTGTTTTGGCAAAAAACTTAAAGCCATCAAAGGGAAAAATGCCTGCTAAATATAACTTTCAAAATGAGGTTAATCCCAAGTGGGAATCCTTGTTTAGAGATGGTCTTTCACAAGAACTTAATGGACAAAAAATAAATACGGACAAAAAAAACAGTATTATTATAGCTAACGGAAATAAAGCCATTTTTGCTGAAGAGGTTGGAGTCACGATAGGTAAAGACAAAAACGAAGTTCGGATGATTGTGAATTCAGAAAATGGAAATGTCATTCACAGGTATTCAGAAAATGAAGACCCCTCAACCACAGGACCGGATTCGAATTCTGGCTCAGGTGAGATTAGAGGGCCAAGTTCGGGTGGAGGGTCTAGCTCTAGTGATAATGATGAGCCTGACTCATCTAATTTGTGGAGTAACTACTCTGGTTTCCACTATGCTAAAGATGGTGATCTAAAATCTTTGGAAGGAAAAAAAGAGGATGAGCAGTCTTTGTCTCCAAGGGTAGAGATGACTGCAGAAGAGAAAGAAGCCTACCAAAAAAGTCTGGAAAACTGATAGTCTTATAGTTTTGGTCTAGTATTTATCCTTACATTTATTAGAAAAATTGAATCTTGGTATATGGCCTGATTAATGAAAACCCGAGAAGGATAACAGATCAAAAGATAACTTTTTGGAGATTTTGGTGAAAATAGGCTTTCGATCACTTTTTCTTTTTTTAATGATATTTTTAAGTTTCCACGTATTAAACTTAACAAGTGCTTTGGGATTTTCCTCTTTTGGTGATTTAAGCTGTGGTCAGGTTAATCAACCTGCTTGCAGTATTTTATCCAATGAATTTTGGAAGACTGGTGCCTGCGATAAAGGTCTTAAGCAGTTGGGTGGAAATTGTTTTATAGGCAGCCGAGCTCAGTTAGAAATTACAAAAGATAATTGGTTTTTAAGGGCATTCAATTTTCAAAGCGAATTTCTTGAAGAAACTCCGTTAAATAAGAGTTTTTTATTAAGAGCTCTAAATGCAGAAATGTATAAAGAGGCTTTTTCTGAATTTGAAACAAATCAAGTCTACGGATTAACGGATCTTCTGAATTTAGGGGTTCGTTCGTTTTCAATAAATCTTGGGGTCCACGACGGTATTATAAAAGTTTGCGCTCCTTCTAATTGCGGGACAAAATCTAGGGCCTGGTTCCAATGGATCGAAGAAATTTCTATATGGTTAAGAATGAACCATTCAGAAATCATTTTAATTGACCTAAAAGAGTCACCAAGTAATGAAAATTTTAAAATGATGAAACCACTTGAAATTCACTTCGGGTCTACTATTTTTAGACCTACTGATAAAAAAAATAATGCTTGGCCGTCAAAAAAAGAACTACTCGAAAAAGGGAAGAGGGTCATTTTTTTTAGTTCTAAAAAATATGAAAAAAATATTTTTCATGAAACAGATTCTTTTTTTATTCCTAGGTCAAATGAAAGAAGTGCCGGAGGTTTTAGTGGTCAACAATGTTTGATTAAAGATCAGAAGATAGTATCTTTAAAGTTAATGAATGATACAAAGGCTTTTACTCTTGAAGACCAGGAAACACAGGGACAATATTTATCTCATAAGGGGATAATTGAAGCAGTTCATTGTGGTGTGAATATTTTAAGTTTAATTAATATTGATATTGAAAAAGTTGGATCTAGTATTTGGTCCTTCGAAGAGGGGATCCCAAAAAAGGATGTTAAGGAAGAAGATGTTTGTGTTTATCTCAAATCAAATGGCAAGTGGATGAATGGATTTTGTGAGGATAAAAGGTCTTTCGCATGTGAAGATATGAAAAAACCAGGGCATTGGAAAATAACCACAAAGAAAGGCTTGTGGGATGAAGGTGATGAGGTTTGCAGTGAAAGTTTTGAGAAAAGTAAGTTTTCTGTTCCAAAAACCGGAGAATCGCATAAAAATCTTTTAAATTCCTATAATAGAACATTTCCTGTGTGGCTCAATCAGCTTATTTCAAAGAATAACTGGCCTGGTTATTATGCTATTGTTCCTCATATAAGTGGTAGACCTCTTTTTGGTTGGTATAAAAATGTAAGGCAATGGTCTTGGATGAACACGACACTTCAAATGTGGACTATTATTCCGAGAGATGAAGGATTGTTTCTTTTAAAAAATGTAAAAACAGATATGTGTATGAGTGTGGCCGATGGATTAAGTGAAGATGCTGCGAATGTTATTTTGGCAGAATGTACGGGTGGAGATGAACAATTGTGGAATTTAGAAGACAAAGGAAGCGGATTGTTTTGGGTTAGAAATAAAAATAGTCAAAAATGCCTCGATTTAGAAAAAACAAAAAAAAGCAACTTCAATAGTGTTATGCAATGGGGTTGTCACGATGTGTCACAACATAAATTCCGCTTTTTAAGAGTCCGTTGATGCCCCACCTCAATAAGATATAATGAAATATACTGCTAGCATGGAGGCGGGGATGAAAAAAATTTATAAAAACTTTGATCACCTCATGGAAGAAAATAAAAAACTTTTTGATGTTTTAAAAGAAAGGGGAGGTCAAGGTTTTCATCGGGCCATTTGGGAAGCTAGAGACTCGGAAATTGAAAAGTTGAATGAAAAGATAGATGAGGATCAAAAAAAAATAAAGGATTCTAAAGAAAAGGTTAAAGAGCTTCGTAAAACTGTGGAAGAATTAAAAAAGGTTTTAACTGACCAAAATGAGGTAATTGAAGAATCAAAAAAGGTAGAGGGAACCACTAAGTATGTTATCACTGGTCTGAAAGAACAATTAAAAAATTTGGACTCTGAAAGAAAAAAGCTACTTGAAGAAAGTAGTGAGATCAAGTCTATAAAGATTAAAATGGGTAAAGTTTGTGAAGAATTTAATCAAATGAAAAAATCTCTCGACCAGTCTCAAAAAGGAGAAGTTGATCTCACAAAAATGGTAAGAAACTTAAGAAGTGAAAAAAAGACCTTAGAAGATTCTTTGTCTTCGATAAAAAAAAGAGAAATGAACTTATGTTATGAGCTTGATAAATATAAAAAGAATTTCTTCAAATTAAGAAAAGATTTTAAAGAGCAACAAAAGGACTTAAAGTTCAATCTTCAAAAGTTAGAGGTGTCTGAACTTATGAAGGGAAAAATGGAGTCTGAGCTCTTCAGGTTAAATTGTGATATTAAGTCACTAAGACCTTCAAATTTAAAAGACTTAATGAAAACAACTGTTGAGGAAAAAAGCCAATAGTATTTTTCAAATAAAACTCCTTTTACAATTTTAGTTTTGCTATTTATGAACCTAGTCTCATATCAAATAATAAGTGGACTATAATAGTGTTGCTTGGGATCACTTTAGACCTCGATATTTTTATGAAAAAAGATAATAGGAAAGGGAAAATCTAATTTTTTAAAACTTTATTCTTGATATTTAAGATATTAAAGAGAATATGAACACATCATTGGAAGCCAGTTATTATGAAATATTCTTTAAGAGATGAAAGTATAAAGTAAGTAAAATTTATTGAGCTTTTATTGGTAAATTAAGTATTCTAAACTGTTGGATGTGTTGGAACTTTATGCGGAGGCATTAATATTTTAAAGTTTTTAAATTACTGAACATACTTGAAAGTTTGATAAGTCGGCTCTTGAAACAGTCAATGTCCCAACATAAAAATTCTTTCACGTGAAATTCAAACAAAATCAAGCTCTTTTTAGAGTTAAGTATGTCGGCGTGTTTGATTACAAGGGTAAAGAAGAGAAAGTTTTAAGAACAGGAGTTATAAAGTGGCCCCTCATCAATTAGATAAATAACTTTCCTAAATTTTTTAAAGTTTAAAATATAAAAAGGTCCTTCTTATATCTCTTCGGTTTATGACTTGGTGCGTGTCGCTTTTCTGTTGCGCAAAACTCTAAAAAAAATACTCTATAAAAGCGAAAAACAACAGAGAGGTTTGTCACTTTATTTTGATAAAATATCAAATGCTTCTTTTGATATGACTCAGATTGACATTGATTCTATTATCAGCCCACTTGTTTTTTATATACTGATTTCAGGTATTTAAGAGTTTCCATATCCTAGCTCATTTATTTTTTCTGTTGATTTATTGTTCAGGGCCCTTGGGGCTTATTCTTACAAATTAAACTATTCTTTTGGAGCTTTCCAATTAACTCTCAAAAATTATTCTAGACGCGTTTAATTTCCTTCTATATAAATATCCCTTGTTAATTTCTAACAACTTAATAAAAGGAGATCTCCATGAAAAAGGCACTATTGTCTCTTGCTTTTGGTACCCTTTCATTCTCTGCATTTAGTGTTTGTAATCTTCCAGAAGCGGAAACGACATATGCTAAAAGAGGTGAAGACCGTGCTTACGCTTTAAAGGCTGCGAATATGTATAGCAACTATGCTAGCTCTATTTCTGGTCTTGAAAAAGCAGAATGTTTGACAAGAAAATCTGAAGCTCTTTATTTCTATGCTCTTAGCTCTAACGCTAAAAGAAAAGAAAAAATGGCACTTTACTGGAATGGTTACGAAGCTGGTCTTGCTGCTGCAAGAATTTTAGGTGACAAGCCTTCTGATGAAAAAAATGCTGTTAATCCAAGAATGAGAGGTAATGAGTCAGCTCTAGCTGAAGCAATGTGGGCAGCTGGAATCAACATTGGTAAATGGGGAAAACTTAAAGGACCTTTTTCTGCTCTAGGTAAGTGGAACAAAATCCTTAAGCCAAGAATCAAAGACATTTACAGACTTGATAAAACTGTTGGTGACTTTGGTGTTCAAAGACTAGCTGGTAAAGCTCTTCTAGTTCTTGGTGGATCAGTGGATGGAAAAGACGCATTCTATTTCATAAGAGAAGGTTATATGAACACTAAGCATAGCGACAGCATGCTTACAAGAAACCTTGCTACAACAACTTACTTCTTAGAAGCTCTCGCTAAAAGAGATGATGTTGATACTTTTTGTGACCTCTACGATGAACTTGCAGACGTTATGGAAAGTGGAAGAAATAATGACGCTGCTCTTGAGCAAAAATTCTTTCTTGACCTTGAAACAGGTAAAAGAAGAGGATTGGCTCCAGATGCAAGACTTGAGTACAAAGAATTCCTAGGGGAAAAGAAAGTACACAAGCATTACAACAGAGAATGTTAAGAAATATCTAACTTTAAGTTTGTTTTCTTAAGGAGGGGGATCAAGCATCCCCCTTTTTTTGGAGGAATAATAAGATGACCACTAAAAGAATACTTTTATCTTCTCTCTTGCTTGCAAGCCAAGTTGGTTATGCAGGTATGTCGAATATGAAGGCTCCAACTGATTTGCCTTCTGCAATGGTAATGCCAAAGGGTGTAAGAAGTTTAAAGCTTCTTCGAGTTTCAGCTGGCCCTACAAAAAATTATGATAATGTTGGTGATGAAAAATTTCTAGGTGATGCTATGAAAAAAGAGGTCACCTACTCTGAAATTCTTAAAACGAAAAAAGGAATTGATAAAGCAGGTATCAAGGGTGCTATGGCCTCTATTTCTGGTCACAACTTAGATACTGTTCTTATGACGACTCAAGGGCAAGTTAATATTAAAGCTGATGTAACTGTTCCTGTTTTTGTCTGGGGGGTTACTGAAAAGTGGACGCTTGGTTTTGCTCTTCCTATTACAAAACAAAGTACTAATGTGGATACAGGCGTTGAACAAACAAGTGAGCTTGTTTCCTTGAAAAAATATTTAGCAACTTCAGGTGGAGTTCCTAACACCGCTAATAAACTCGTCAGTGACACTATGAATCCTGTCGCGAAAAGTTTAGCTGATAAAGGGTTTGCCCCTTTAAAAAATGAAACAACAACTAAAATGGGTGACCTTAAAATTATCAATAAACTTAGAGTTTTTAAAAATGATAAAAATATGGTGACTCTCGGTGGTGAATTAACTTTACCAACAGGTGAAGAAAGAACTTACGTTAATAAGTTAGTTGATAGTGCTGGTGGCGATGGTCAAACAGACCTAGCAATTGGTGTTAACCATGACTTTAAAACGATGAAGTACCTCACTCTTTCCTCAGGTCTTAAATACACCGTTCAATTCAAAGACAATTTTGCTGGCAATGTACCAGAAAATGGAAGTCCTATCTCTGACCTCATTGACTACAATATGGATAGAGACTTAGGGAATGAATTTGAAGCGGCTGTTGCTGGAACCTTTAATTATAGAGGAGCTAAGTTAGGTCTTGGCTATTTCTATAAAAATAAAGAGAAGGACGAGTACACTGGATCGAAGTATGATGCTGCTAACTATGAAGAGATGGGTAAAGACACTGATCAGGTGATGCACTCTCTCCTAGCTAAGGTAGGTTACGATACAATTACTCTTTTTAAAGAAAAGAAATTTCCAATACCTTTGTCTGTTAGTTTAACTCAGTCATTCGTTCCCAAAGGGAAGAATGTCATTGCTGATGACATGACGACATTTGATTTTTCAATGTTTTTCTAAAAAAAGTAAAAGAGGTAAGATATGAAATTTAATCGTTTGTTTTTAGTTATGCTTCTCGCTTTCTCCTGTGGCGGTGAAGTTGAAAATATTAAAGTAAAAAGCAAAATATTGCTTGATAAGAGCGACTCTGGGAATTCTCCTGTAAGAGGCAATATGAATCTTGATTTCAATGTTAGAGAGATCGTTGCCGTGACTCTTCCTAATGCTGAAGATATTGCACCAACTTATGCTGAGGATGACTCTGAAAAACTAAAGAGCTATTTTTCTCATCTTGATGGTTATAAAGATTTTCATCAACCTATTACTAAAGGGATGAGCGCTGAAGAAAAAGCTGACGAGATTGCCGCTAAGGTTATGGTTCTTGGGAAAGTGAGAGATAGTCTTTGGGAAAAAATGGATGGAGCTAAAAAAGAATTGGCAGCTCTAGAAAAGGTTCAAGCTGAAATTGCTGAAACTCACAAAGATGAGATCACAAGGCTTAATGCTGATCTACAATGCCATATTGTGAAGAGTTCTTATGGAGTCAACGCAAATAAGTGCTACCTTAAGGCGCTTGATGGTAGAAAAACTAGAAGCCCGAAGGCTTTCATTGAAGATACCGAAAAGCCATGTACTTTTAGATACTCTGATTGGAAAGAGCGTTACGCAGGTTATGAAGCAGACCCTAATATACCTGCAGCTGAGTTAGGACAGTATCAGCTTTCAAGTGAAAAGTATGAAGCACTTCTAGAAAGTCCTGTTGTGGCTAAATGTGGAACTCTCTCAAGTCAACTAAAAGACCTTGAAGAGAAGATTTCTAAGTGGGATTCACTAAGAGCTGAGCTTAAAGGTTATGTTGGCTCTTTTCTTGCGGGTATCAACGAAGTAAGTACCCTTTCAAGAGAAAATCAACCAAAGTACTTTTTCTTAGCGGTAACAAAAACTGATGTGAAAACGGACCTTTGGGGAAATAAACCAAACCCTTATGATCTTGAGTGGAACTCTGAAAATCCAGATAATCTTTGTATTGAAAAGTGTGTAGAGACTAAAAGTATTGTTGAGTTTGACCTTCAAAATAAGACCTTTGGAAAATTTCAACTAGCTCTTCAAATGAAGGAACAGAATGCTTCTGCAGAAGATACAGAAGGTCTTTTAGATGATGAAAATCCATTAAATGAATATACTATCGTGAGTTCCGGGCAAGGAATGAGTGATGTAAGACTTGAAAAAGTAGGAGAGGGTGACTTTGACTATGTCCTAAGATTTTCTCTTACAGGTCCTAATTTTAATCTAACGACACATGAGGATGGACTTGAGCTTTCTGTAAGCCCTATTTATGGAGCGCGTTTTAGTGGAAAAACAGTTGTCCGTTACTTAGATGGGACTGTTAGAAATGGTGTTTTTAGAATTGATCTTGATATAAAAAAGTAATTTCAGTGGAAAGAATTTTCTGGAGAAATTAGTTAAAAAAGGAGGTCTTTGACCTCCTTTTTTTTACTTTCCTGTGTCGTTAACTTTTTCTGAAACGTATTTAAGAAGATAATCTATATTATATTTTTCCTGGTAATCTTTAATTGTAAGATCAATAACTTTTTTGGCCTCTTCAAAGCCATAAGTTTTCGTTATTTCGACTTTGGCTTTTTTCTTTTGGCCTGGAATTTCCTTGTAGGTCAAAAAATAATGCCTAAGTCTATTAAGAATACTTTCGGGGCAGTCTCCAATGTCCCTCCAGTCACCATAAAGAGAGTCATCTTTTAAAACAGCAATAATCTTATCATCAACTTCATCGTGATCAATCATTCTAAAGCCACCAATAGGAATCGCAGTCACGATAATGTCTCCTCTTGGGATGATCTTTTCTGTAAGAACACAAATATCTAGTGCATCACCATCACCGATGAGGTCACTTCTTTTCTCAGCATCATTTGTATATTTAGCTAAATGGTCGTTGCAGTAGGTTTGAGGAATGAAGCCATAGAGGGCCGGAATGATATTAGAAAACTTTTGTGGGCGGTCGACTCTCAAGTAGCCTGTTATTTTATCCATCTCATATTTTACTGAATCAGATGGGACAATTTCTATGAAAGCATTGTACTCATTTTCAGGAGCATTTTCAGAAGCCAGAGGGATTCCATGCCAGGGATGAGGCTTTAAAACTTTACTCATCAATTCATATAAATAGGTTATTTTCTTTTTATCATTTTCATCAAGCGGCAAAACAGAATCCATTTAAGTTTCCTATTAAAAAGGTCAAGTTAAAATGCTAGATCTCTTCACACTATAATGATAAATTTTTTTGAACGGATATCAAGGAAGCAAAAAGTCTAGTTTTCTTAGCACTCGATAACATTAACTGCTAAACCACCTAGAGAAGTTTCTTTGTACTGCTCTTTCATATCTTCACCAGTTTTCATCATCGTCTTCATTACCTTATCTAGGCTAACGAAATGTTTACCGTCACCTCTAAGAGCGATTCTGGCAGCATTGATGGCCTTTACAGACGCCATAGCGTTTCTTTCAATACATGGAATTTGAACAAGGCCTCCAATAGGGTCACACGTTAAACCTAAATTATGTTCCATACCAATTTCAGCAGCATTTTCTACCTGGTCTATTGTTCCTCCCATCACATCAGCTAATCCTCCTGCTGCCATTGAGCAAGCAACACCGACTTCGCCCTGACAACCAACCTCGGCACCAGATATAGAGGCATGGAGTTTGTAGAAAATTCCAATGCCCCCTGCAGCTAAAAGAAACCTTCTGATGCCACTTTGTGACGCATCCTGGTTAAAGTTTGAGTAATAATGAAGGACGGCGGGTATAATTCCAGCAGCTCCGTTTGTGGGGGCTGTGACGATTTTACCTCCAGCAGCATTCTCTTCATTGACGGCGAGAGCATATAAGTTAACCCAATCCATAATTTCGAGTGGGTCCTTAGAAGGTCCTTTAAGGGCACTTTTAAATAGTTTTTGGAATAGGTCAGGGGCCCTTCTCTCTACTTTTAGACCACCTGGAAGAATGCCTTTTTGTTTACAGCCCCGCTGAACAATTTCTTGCATTGTGGCCCAAATGTGGTCTAGCTTTTCAAAAACCTCTTCTTCTGTTCTCCAAACCTTTTCATTTTCTAAAACCATTTGGCTTAGTGAGTTAATTCCCTCTTGTTTTCCCTTAGAGAGAAATTTTTTTACTGTAGCGTATGGAAAAGGAATTTTTTCTTGGTGATCATCTTTTTGTTGTCCACTTTTTTGATGGGCATCTTCTTCTGACAAAATAAAACCACCGCCCGTTGAATAATAAACTTTATGAAAAAGCTCTTTGCCTTCTTTATTAAAAGCCGAGAAACGCATCCCATTTGAATGGTAGTCTAAAAACTCTTTTCTTTTAAAAAGAAAGTCCGATTTCATATTAAAAAAGATTTTTTTAATACCTAAGACAATAACTTCATTTTCATTTGAAGCAAGATCCATGAGACTTGGGATTATATCTGGGTCCACTGTTTCAGGGGATTGACCATTTAGTCCAGCAATGATGGCCTTATGAGTTCCATGTCCTCTTCCTGTTAAGGCAAGAGAACCAAAGAGTTCAACTTTTAAAGTCATAAGCTCTTCTAAATGTGAATGGCTTTCAAGGAGTTCTACAAACTTTTTGGCCGCCCTCATTGGGCCAACTGTATGAGAGCTTGAAGGACCTACGCCAATTGTATAGAGATCAAAAATACTAAGTACCATAAAGCTTCTTCTTTTCCGGTAATTAAAAACCTATCAAGTTATGATTCAGGGAAAAACTTTTAATACTTCTTGGCTTCATTGTACACCAAGAATTTTTTTGTGATCAAAATGTGTGGGGTTTAGGTGGCAAAATGGGACTGGTTTCAAGGGCCTTTACGACTATTAAATAAAAAAAAGGAGGAGAGGGTACCTAAATACCCTAAATATGATTGTTATGACGAGCTTTGTAATAAATTTTATTGATAGTTAATTGGCATGATAACTGCACGTAATAACTGTACTCATAACGGTGGACAAGGAGAGACCTATGAGAAGAAAAATTAAGGAATACCTCTCTGCAATTTTTATCATTGCCTTTGGTGTGGTTTTTCTATGTCTTGTTATGAGCCATTCTTAGGCCAATTTTTTTAAAGACTTAATGACTTTTTCTGATGGGTGGTCTTCTTCAAATCGTTTAATATTTTTTTTAAGGGACATTATATCAAGGTTTTTTGTAAGGATTTCTTGAGCTAGGTTTTGAGATAGTGAGAAAAGGCAAATGTCGTTACCTTCATCTCCTGCTTTAATAAAATCATGGAAGTTTTTATTAAACTGAGGTCCGTGGTGGTTTTCGATAAGCACTTTTTCCTTTACTGCATTTGGAAAGATTTTACTAAAAAGTTCTCCAGACTCAAAAGAATGATTGTCAATGAGCTTCTGATAGCTTGGCGAAAGCTTTTTATATTGTTCAAAGTCTGGATTTGAAATCATAACCAAGTCCTCATCTTCTAGAGATCCATCCATGAAAAGAGCTGCCTTTATAAAATGTTCGAATTTATCCTCATGGTAACTGGTGGCCGAATTTTGTAGAAGAAAGCATGATAGATAGCTTGTCATTATAGCAAGTTGGGAAGGTGCATGGGGGTGCTTTAAAATAAGCAACCTAATCTTTTCGAAGGAATCATTTAGTTTAAAGGTTTTAAGAATTGAAGATGCAAGTTGAGTTGAAAATGATTTTAATTCATTAAAATTATGACCAAGGCTAAGGTATTCATGAATAATTTGAACGCCATCCAATTGAAGACAAATGTCATCGTCTAAAACTGCATGAGTTGATTTGAGTTCATTTTCAATTTCACGGTAGACTAACTTTATGAATACTTCATATTGTTCTTTTTCAAAATAGACATACTGTAGATTTTTTTCCTTGTACTTTAAAAAAACAGATTCGGATTTATAATTTTCTGTATGTCCTAGAATTTTAATTTTATTTTTTTCAAAGAGGTCATTATATTGGAAAAATCTATTGAGGTGAATTTTCTTAAGAGATTGGCTTTGTTCAACATGACCATGATTTTTAATATATTTGACGGCTTGTACGAGCCCATCTTTTCGAAAAGGTTTAGGAACTACTGGTAAAACCTTTTTATCTTCAAAAAGTCCATCAAGTTTAGGAAGACTTTTTAATGTATGGGGATCTTCTCCACAAACAAGTATAAAAGGTATATCTGGTGTATTCTTATTCACGTATTGAAAGACATCACCGCCATCTCCTTTAGGCATATTATAATCACAAATAATAACAGAAATATCTTCATGACTTTTTTTTAAGATATCGATAGCTTCATTTCCATTTGTTGCCGTAATAATAGGATTGTCAAATTCACTCTCAACATATAACTCCATGATTTCCAAAGCTGAGTCACTGTCATCAATCATGAGTATTTTTTTTTGATTTTCTGGACCTTGAGAGTTTTTATTATCTTTGCCCATATCTTGATATCCTTTTGCGATCTATAAATCTCTAGATAAGAATATCACACAGCTTAATTCTAAGTAAGGAAGATCTCTTCTTCTACTGATGATATGAAGCTTGAGAAAATATCTGACTCTATTTCTATGACTTTTTCCTTTAAGAGGGAAATATCTTTATTTTCGTCAATTTTTTCTTCTATTTCTCTAAGATGATTTTCTTCTTCTTTTATTATGAGCTTTAAATTAATTTTGGAATGATTTTTTTCAAGTACTTTTTGATATGTTCCATAGAGTGAGTCGGCCCTATTTTCAATAGCATATGTTGTAAGAAGGTAAGCACCATAGTAAAGATTTTCCTTCATTTTAATATTATTTTCTTTTAAGAGTTTTAGGATTTTAACATCAAGGAGGTAGAGTAGGTTTTTAGCTTTTGTTCCTCCTAAAAAGGACCTTTTTTCATCCGGATCTAGTCCTAATTTTGATATTTGTTTTTTCATAAAAAAAGCATGCCTGGATTCTTCCCAGGCATGCTGTAAAATTGAAAGAGGAACTTGTCCTTTAAAGATTGATTGGAAATCAGAAATTTTTCTTGCTCCACAATTCTCTAAATAGCTTAGAGTTAAAAGCCAACGCGAATGAAGTGAATGGTCCTGGACAACAATCTTAAGAATGTCGTCAAGGTTGAGTTTTACAACAGGGCCAGAAAAAGGGGTTTTCATGTTTTTTCCTATTTCTTAAAGGATCAAATCTTTGAACCAATTTAAAGTGTTTTTAAAAAATTATAAGCCGTCTCAAATGTCGCTTTCATTTCCTCTTTGGTAGAAGAATAAGGAGGAACAAAATAAAGAACATTTCCTAATGGCCTGACCAAAATATCCTGGGTAAGAAATACATCACTTATTTTTTTACTTATTTTATTAAAATAGCCTGATGTTTCTTCAGTTTTTAGCTCAACGGCAGCAATTGTTCCTTGCGTCCTAACCTCATAAACATTTCGAGAAAGTTCGCTTGAGCCTTGAATGGTATCTTTAAACTCTTGATTAAGAGATTGGAGGTTTTCAATTTGATTTATAGTTTCAGGCTTTTCAAAAAGCTCGAGATTTGCAAGAGCAGAAGCTGTCCCCAGAGCATTACCAGTATAAGAATGACCATGCAACAGTGCCTTGTTTTTATCTTCTGAAAGGAAGGCATCGTACAGATCTTGCGTGCAAACAGTTGCCGCGAGAGGAAGAGTTCCACCAGTAAGACCTTTAGCAAGGCAAATGATATGCGGCTTTTCCTCCATATGTTCAGAGGCAAAAAGTTTTCCGGTTCTTCCAAACCCTGTCATAACTTCATCAGCAATACAAAGGATGCCCTTCTCTTTACAAAGTTTGATTAATTTATTTAACTCAGATGGATCATGGACTAGCATTCCGCCAGCTCCCTGAATCACCGGTTCATAGATAAAAGCAGCTATGTCATCATGGTCTTCAAGGACCTTTTCAAGGTCTGCAAAACTTTTACCAAATGTTTCGGGGTGTTCTTTAAGAGGAGGTTGAATAAATTCTGCTTGGAAGAGTTGAGAAAGAAATGGAGTCTTTTGAGCATTTAGGCCAGAGACACTCATCGCTCCAAAGGTTTCTCCATGATAACCCTTTTTAAAGGCAACCACTCTTTTTTTAGGTTTACCTTGATTGTAAAAGTATTGAAAGGCCATCTTTAAAGCAGTTTCAACTGCTGTTGAGCCATTATCAGAATAAAAAACCTTTTTATAATTGTCCGGAAGTTTTGAAAGAAGCTTTTGAGCTAATTCAATCGCTTTTTCATGAGTGTGGCCTGCCAATAAAATTTGCTCAAAATGATTCATTTGTTCCTTGATTTTTGTTTGAATATAAGGGTTGCAATGGCCATGAAGGTTAACCCACCAGGAAGAAATAGCATCAAATATTTTTCTCCCATCTTTTGTATAGAGGTATGAACCTTCAGCTTTATTAATTAAGAGAGGTACTTGCTCTAGCTTTTCCTGAGTGTAAGGATGCCAGATTAGTTCTTTGTCTAGATCAATGTAAGATTTCGTCATTAAAGACTCCTTTTTTAATAAGTTGGTTAGCATATTTAGTTATGATATTTTTTGAGAGGTATTTTTCCTCTTTAATACTTAGCAAATGGGGAAGGCCTGTTTTTTTACATAGAAAATTTTCTAGTTCAGTGTTTTCTTCTCCGTTAAAAATGAGTCCAGCTATAGGAATATCCATACTACGTAAAGCTGAAATTGTGAGGAGTGTATGGTTCAAACTCCCTAAGTAGTTTTTTGTAACAACAATAGCAGGAGTTTTTAACTTTTTTATAAGATCTAGGATAGTATTTTTATCATTAAGAGGAACAAGAACCCCTCCAGCACCTTCAACCACCAGCCAATTTTTTGTTTCTGGTAGAGTAAAGTCAGAAAGGTTTATACTTAACCCTTCTTTTGCTGCAGCTTGATGAGGAGATAAAGGATTCTTCAAAGAGAAGCGCTCTTTGAAGAATTGACCTTGAGGGCTTGATAAGCTTTTAACTTTTAGAGTATCACTTTGATCCAGATCTCCACATTGAACAGGTTTCCAATAATCTGCTTTAAGAGCTTCTTTTATAATGGCCGAAGCTATAGTCTTACCTATTCCTGTATCAATTCCAGTAATGAAAATACTTTTGCTTTTAATACCCTGGTGCTCTTTTCTCATGAATATAATCTTTGGTTAAATGTTTCTTCTTTGTAGGCCAGAATTTTAGCTGCTAGCTTTTCAATTTCACTCTTTCGATTAAAAGAGTGCATACAAATCCTAAGGCGTTCTTCACCTTTTCTAACTGTTGGAGAATAGATAGGCAGAACGTCTAGGTTACTTTTTTGAAGAAAATTGGACATATTTTTTAAATCTTCCCCCTTCTTAGGAAAATAAGTAAAAATAGGGGATTTATTGTTCTCGTTGAGGTTTAGGGACTTTTTGAGTAAAGAGCAATTAATATGCAATTGCCTTCTAAGCTCTGGATTCTCTTTTTGAAAATGTATTGCTTCACTAATTGAGAAAAGGCTGTGGTCTGGTAGCGCTGTCGTATATATAAAGGAATGACAGAAGTTGATAAGAAACTCTTTTAAAATAGGGCCACCAAGAATGGCCGCTCCATGGGTACCAAAGGCTTTACCAAAAGTAACAATCCTGGCAAAAATATGAGGACTTAAGCTTTCTTCAGATGTCAGTCCCATTCCCTCTGGCCCAAGGACCCCAACACCGTGTGCATCGTCAACGATAAGGTTTGCGCCATACTTTTTACACAGTTGTGCTTGCTCATTTAAGGGGGCCAAATCTCCATCCATTGAGAAGACGCTTTCTGTAACAACATAGACTTGCCGTGCTTTTGGACCTATTTCTTTGAGCTTTCTTTCCAGGTGATTTAAGTCATTATGTTTAAAGAAATGAGTTGAAGCTTTGCTTAATTTTGCACCATTTTTCAGTGAGGCATGAACAGTTTGATCTAAAAGAAGAAGGTCATTCTCTTTTGGAATTGTTTGAAGAAGACCAAGGTTTGCATTGTAACCTGAGTTGAACAGCAGGGCTTCCTTGGCATTAAACATTTCGGCAATTTTAACTTCTAGAGATTCTGCTAAGGAAGAATTTCCAGATAGTAATCGTGACCCTGTCGAGCCATTACTTTGAGAGGATCTGTTTTTTTCTTCGATCCTTTTTTTCAAAATAGAACTTTTTGCAAGTCCTAAATAATCATTAGAAAAAAAATCAACTGCGGAAGGGTTCACAACTTGCTTTAGTGACCTTAGATGACCTTCAATCTTTCTCTTTTCGAGTGATTCTTTTAGTTCTTTTTCTAAGGAGAAAATCATCCTTTTACCTTTTTTAAGAGAACTTTATTGAGTTAAAGAAGCCGCTTGGCTTTTTTCTCTTTGACTGGACTCGAATGCTGGTTGCTTTTTTTCTCTTTGGCTTGATTCGAATGCAGGAGTTTCTTTAAGTCCTAAAAGAGAGAAAAGCTCTTTATCTTCATTGAATTCCGGGTTGGGAGTTGTTAAAAGTTTTTCACCGGAAAAGATAGAGTTTGCTCCAGCTAGAAAGCAGAGGGCCTGATCTTGAGCTCTCCGAGAATTTCTACCAGCTGACAATCTAACAACTGAATGGGGCATAATAATTCGTGCTGTTGCGATCATTCTTATAAGATCCCAAATTGGAACTTCTTTTTGTTTTTCTAGTGGTGTCCCTTTAACTGCAACTAAAGTGTTAATGGGGACTGAGTCAGGATGTGGTGTAAGATTGGAAAGTGTCGTAAGCATCCCAATACGATCTTTCTTTGTTTCACCCATGCCAATGATACCTCCGCTGCAAACAGAGATCTTGGCCTTTTGGACATTTTTTAAAGTATTAAGCCTGTCATCATAAGTTCTCGTGGATATAATACTTTTGTAATAATCCTGGCCTGTATCAATGTTATGATTGTAGGCATAGAGGCCAGCTTTTTTAAGTTTGTCGGCCTGGTTTTCATTGAGCATCCCGAGTGTACAACAAACTTCGACACCCATATTGGTAATCCCCTTTACCATATCGAGGACCTGGTCAAATTGATTATTGTCCTTTACTTCTCTCCATGCCGCGCCTAGGCAAACCCTTGAAGCACCTTGATTTTTGGCCCTTTTCGCCATCTCTAAAACAGCATCAGTTTTCATAAGACCTTGTGCTTCTAAACCAGTGTTGTATCTTGCTGCTTGGGGACAATAACTACAGTCTTCAGGACAGCCACCAGTTTTAATTGAAATTAGGCTGCTAACTTGAACTTTTTGAGGGTCAAAATTCTCTCTATGGATGCTCGCAGCTTCAAAGATAAGGTCCAGTAAAGGTTTATCGTGTATTGCCTGGATCTCTTCAGTTTTCCAATTATGTCTTAGAGAGCTCATTCTTCATCCTCCTAAGGTGTAAAGTCATCAATGAATCTTTGAGGAAAAAAGTAACTCGGACAAGGATAGTTTTTAGGAAAAAAGTTTACCTCTTAAACTATTTCATTTATAAACCAGGCATCATGGAAATAGACCAATATTTGAGGCAGAGCCCAATTTACCTTTTTAATGAAATTCATCAAATTCTCTTTAGAGATATTAAGACATTACTTAAGGAGAAGGGTGTCAATTTCCTTCAGGCCCTTATTGTCATAACTGTATTTTTGGAGCGGAGAAAAAGAAAGGACCTTCGTAAGAAAATTTCACCAGGTCATATTTTCAAGTCTCTTAAAGTTTCTAAAGGGGGCATGAGTCAGAATTTAAGTTTCTTAGAAGAGAAAGGTCTTCTAAAAAGGGTTTTAGATCAAGAGGATGCAAGGTCTTTTTCTTTGGAATTAACTGAAAAAGGTGAGCTAAGTGCTCTAGAACTTATGCAAATATTTGAGCTAAAAGAGAAAAATATTGAGAAGAGAATGGGCAAAGTTCATCTAGATGAGCTTGTTGAAATTCTTGAACGCTTCAAAGAAGATTACTCTTTAAACTCCCTAGAAATTCAAAAAAATAACTAAGCAGTCAGGTTTATTTCGTTTAAAAAACTTTATAAATTTTTCATTTTAGAAATTTTTCTTAAGACCGAACTGTTTCACAGTATTCCTAGTTTAGTTTTCGGAGGAAGTTCATGACAACTGAATTAGAAGATGTCTTGATTGTGGACGATGACGAGGATATTTGTGAGATCCTTACTGAGTATGTAAAAGGAATGGGATTGTTTAGGAATGTTGTTTCTGCAACAGATGGATCAATTGCTATTGATAAGCTTAGAAATCAACAATTTTCATTAATTCTTTTGGATTTAAATCTTCCCAGGAAAAATGGGCTTGAAGTATTGGAGTATATTAGTGCGGAAAAAGACCATACTTTAAACTCAGTTATTATGATCTCAGGCGAATTTGATGAAAGCACTATAAAAAAAGCTGTAGAAATAGGAGGTCGGTGTTTTTTAGCAAAGCCTTTTTCTAAAGATCTTGTAGTGGATAAAATCAAGAAACACGTAGTTGAGAAGCTTTCTGAGAAAAAAGCTTCCTAAACAATAATCTCATACAATTTCAGTAAAACTTTTTTATTTTCTATTCTCTTCTTTTATATTTTTTATATTTAAAATAGATGTTGCCATCCAAAAAAAAAGTGCTTAAGATTCATTTGGATTGAGGAATATTTAAATGAACCAGAAAAAAAATAAATTTCAATTTACCTATTGGTGTTGGTGGTCCTGGCAGATGAAAAGCCATTGATCACTAGCGGTTAAATCCATTCTACATTCAATTGACCGTTAGATTCTTTAGAACATAAGGATTTAAGAGTGTTAATTGAGATTGAAAAAATCAAAAAAGCATTAAAAAAAGAAAACATCATACCAATCGCTAGAGCTTTTAGTTGTGATGTTTTGACTCCGGTTTCTGCTTTTCTTAGATTGCAAAAAGAATGTAAAAAATCATTTTTTCTAGAAAGTGTTGAGGGAGGGGAGCGGTTAGGGAGGTACTGCTTTTTAGGAATAAGGCCATTTGAAACTCTTAAAATAAAAAAGGGTAAGTTCTTGGTCGAAAAAGATGGTAAAACCATAGAATCCTTTTCAGAATCAAATCCCTTTAATCAACTTAAATTATATTTAAAAAAATACAAATCGATAAATTTTCCCGAACTTCCTCCTTTTTGTGGAGGCGCTATAGGCTATATAGCTCATGAATGTATTCATTATATCGAAGATCTTCCTTTTACCCCCAAAAAAAAATTAGAAAACAGCGCCCATCTTATGCTTTTTAGAGACGTCATTGTTTTTGATAGAGCAAAAAATAGAATAATCATAATTTCGAATATTTTTTTAGACGAAGAAAGCCTTGAAGAGGGAGTAAAAAAAGCTGAAAAAAGAATTGAAAAATTATATGAGAGTTTATTTTCAACTTTAAAAGACACAAAAGATCAAAAACAAAATGGTAGAAAAAGAAAGGATAAAGTACTTGATTTGAACCAAGACTTAGATTTTTTATCTAAACAAAAAGATGAAGACCTTTTTAATCGTGGACTTTTTGGTCAGGATGAGTTTTGTCAAGCCGTAAAAATTATAAAAAATCATATTAGAAAAGGTGATATTTTTCAGTGTGTTCTTTCCGATCGCTTTAAATTTAAATTGAAAACAGATCCTTTTTCAATTTATAGAACTTTGAGGGCCATTTCGCCGGCTCCTTATTTATTTTATTTATCTTTAGGAGATGATGAATTTCTTCTTGGTGCCTCTCCTGAAAGGTTAGTCAAGGTAGAAAATAGAATTATTCAAACTTGCCCAATTGCTGGCACCAGACCTCGAGGAAAAACAATTGAGGAAGATAAAAAGTTTGAGAAAGAACTTTTGATGAGTGTTAAGGAAAAAGCCGAGCACCTTATGCTTGTTGACTTAGGTCGAAATGATGTTGGTCGGGTTGCAAAAGCTGGTAGCGTAAAAGTGACTCAGTTCATGGAAGTTGAGAAGTTTTCCAATGTTATGCATTTGGTAAGCCAGGTTGAAGGAAGGCTACCACATCCCAAATCTGCTTGGGACGCCTTAGGGTCATGCTTTCCAGCAGGAACTTTATCAGGAGCTCCAAAAATCAAGGCCCTTGAGATTATAGATAATTTAGAAAAAGGTCCCAGAGGGCCATATGGAGGAGCTATTATCTATTACGATTTTTCTGGAAACCTAGATTCATGCATCAACATTAGAAGCTTAAGAATAAAAAATAATCAAGGGTTTGTTCAAGCTGGTGCAGGAATTGTCTTTGATTCAAGGGCCAAAAATGAATATATAGAAATTTATCATAAATCTAAAGCAGTAAGGGAAGCTCTCTCAATTGCCCATCTTTTGGAGGAGCAGATATGATTCTTCTTATTGATAATTATGATTCCTTCACTTTTAATCTGTATCAATATTTGGTTCAAGAAGGTTTGAGAGTTAAGGTTTTTAGAAATGATAAAATTTCTATAGATAAGATTAATAAACTTAAGCCAAGCGCTATTGTATTATCTCCAGGCCCTGGTCAACCAAAAGAAGCAGGAATAGGCTTAAAGCTTGTTGAGAGCTTTTACAAGGAGGTTCCAATACTTGGTATATGCTTGGGTCATCAAATAATTGCAGAGTTTTTTGGAGGAAAAATTATTCGTTCACCTAAAATTATGCACGGTAAAATATCTCCAATTTTTCATAAAGGAGAAGGTTTATATAAAGGATTACCCCGATCTTTTAATGTCGTTCGATACCACTCTTTAATTGTTGATGAAAAAGCATTCCCTCATTCATTAAAAGCAACTTGCTTCACAGAAGATGGAGTTATTATGGGGCTTAAACATGAGCGCTACCCTATAGAGGGAATTCAGTTCCATCCGGAATCTCACAAAACCGATTTTGGTAAACAGCTTATTTTAAATTTTTTAAATCGAACTTCAATAAAAGAAAAAAGGAAGATGGTCAAATGAAATCACTTTTAAAAAGAATTATGAATGGAAGTTCTCTTTCAGAAGCTGAAGCTTTTAATCTTCTATCCCAAATAACTGAAAATAATATTCATGAGGCTCAAGTTGGAGCTATATTGGGCGCTTTGAGGACCAAAGGTGAAACCAGCGATGAGATTTCCGGGTTTGCAAAATATTTAAAGAAAAAATCAATACCTTTTCCTTATCAAGCGAAGGAAGATGAAATTCTTGTAGATACCTGTGGAACAGGAGGAGATGATATTGGATCTTTTAATATTTCTACTGCTGTGGCTTTTGTATTAGCAAGTGGAGGTGTCAAGGTTGCAAAACATGGTAATAGGTCTGTTTCAAGTCGTTGCGGCTGTGCAGATGTTTTGGAGGAGTTAAATGTACCATTAGATCTAAAGCCAAAAGAAAGTGCTGAAGATCTTAAAAATAAAAACTTTACCTTTCTTTTTGCTCCTATATACCATCCTAGCTTTAAAAAATTGGCAACGATTAGAAAATCAATTCAAGTAAGAACTATTTTTAATTTACTTGGACCTCTTTTAAATCCTGCAGCTGTCAAAAGACAACTCGTTGGAGTCTTTGACGGAAACTACGTAATTAAGATGGCCGAAGCATTAAAGAAAATAGGTCATAAAGAAGCGATGGTTGTAAACGGTCAGGATGGAATGGATGAATTTTCTATCTCAGGTCCTACCCAAGTCGCTCATTTAAAAAATAATAAAATTACTGAATTAATTATTAAACCAGAGGACTTTGGTCTTAAGAGTGCATCACTAAAAGATATTAAAGGTGGTTCCAAAAGAGAGAATGCAAAACTTCTTGAAGATATATTATGTGGAAAAATAAGGGGAGCAAAAAAAGATATTGTCTCTTTAAATGCAGGTGCTGCATTTTATATTGCTGGAAAAACAAACAGTTTTAAAAATGGAGTTAATCTTGCGTCTTCACTTATGACCCTAGGTAAAGCATATGAAGCTCTGGATAGTCTAAGAATAGGAAGGTCATTATGAAAATAGAGAATACTTTTCTTTCCAGGATATATAAAAAGGTGAAGGATCAAGTTGAGAGAGAAAAAAAACAGTGGCCTGTTGAAAGTCTAGAAGAAGCCTTTCAACATGTTAATATTTCAAAAAGAGCATCTTTTAGAGAATCTTTTTTGGAAGGAAGTCGTCCTCATATTATTTCTGAAATTAAATATGGAAGTCCAAGTGTAGGGATTATTAAACCTAGGTTTGAAATGGCATGTACTGAAATAGCCATGAGTTATTTAAAAGGAGGGGCGACTGCTTTAAGTATCGTTACTGAGCCTTTTTATTTTAAAGGCGATATTTTGGATATAAAGAGGGTTTCTAATAAACTTCACAACTCTAAAATTTTAAGAAAAGACTTTATAGTCGATGAATTTCAGATTCTTCATACTAAGGTTTTGGGAGCCGATTGTATCCTCTTTATAGTGGCACTTCTTGGTCCTCGCAAATTAGAACTTTTTTTAAAGTATGCAGAGAAGTATGGCCTGGAAGCTTTAGTTGAAGTCCACAATCAAGAAGAGTTTAAGATTGCCTTAAATGCTGGTGCTAAAATAATTGGCGTAAATAATCGAGATTTAAAAAATTTCAGAGTTAATTTAGATATTTCTATCAAACTGGCGTCAATGAAAACTAAAGATATAGTTCTAATTAGTGAAAGCGGAATAAAATCTGGTCAAGAAATTAAGTTATTACAAATGGCCGGTTTTGATGGATTTTTAATAGGGTCAAGTTTCATGAGAGAAAAAGATCCTGGCAAAAAATTAAATCAAATTATTCGATCAAGCCGAACTTATAACGAAGTAGTTTTATGAAATTAAAAATTTGTGGACTTAAACAAGAAAAAGATATTAGGAAATCAATTGATTTGGGTGCATGGGCATTAGGTTTTATTTTTTATAAAAAAAGTCCTAGGTTTATAAAACCTGAAATAGCAGGAAATATCGTAAAAAATTATCAAACTGATATCTCTAAAAAGTTAGTTGGCGTTTTTGTTAATGAGTCTCTTTGTGAAATGATCGATGTTCAAAAAAAAGTGAAATTTAATACTTTTCAATTACATGGAGAAGAGTCGCCCCAAGTTCTATCTTCAATTGATCATAAGTTTAATGTAATAAAAAAGTTGAACTACATGGATTTTCCCAATATTCATTTATTTTTAAGGGCACACCCAAAGATAAGTTTTTTAATTGATGCTGTTCCAGGTCTTAATGGATCTTATGGTGGTCAAGGTGAAATTTCTGATTGGAGTTTTGCAAGGAGGGTTAAGAAAAAAATAGGCCCCCACAGAAAATTAATTTTGGCCGGTGGATTGAATAAAAAAAATATGGTTTTAGCAAAAGAGGAAGTAGACCCCTTCGCCTTTGACTTATCAAGTTCCGTGGAATCTAAGCCAGGGGTGAAGGATCACAAAAAATTAAAAGAACTTTTTTCTACGATTCAAATGGAGGTTAAATAATGAACCCTGACTCAAGAGGCTTTTATGGGCAGTATGGAGGTTCGTATATTCCTGAGACCTTATCTGGGCCAATAGAAGAAGTAAAAGAAGCTTTTGAAAAGTTTAGAGATGAGAAAAGCTTTAAATCAGATCTCTCATACTGGCAAAAAGAATATGTTGGCCGTGCTACACCACTAACATACGCAAAAAGGCTCTCTCAGTTTTTAGGAGGCCCAAAAATTTATCTCAAAAGAGAGGATCTTACTCATACCGGAGCTCATAAGATAAATAATACTTTAGGCCAAATTCTTATAGCTAAGAGAATGAGAAAAACAAGAATTATTGCTGAAACAGGTGCCGGGCAACATGGAGTTGCTGTTGCTACAGTCTGTGCTCTATTCGGATTAAATTGCACAATTTATATGGGTGAAGATGATACAAAAAGACAAAGACTCAATGTGTATAGAATGAGGCTTTTGGGAGCTTCAGTAAAGTCTGTTGATTCAGGATCCAAGACATTAAAAGATGCTATCAATGAGGCCATGAGAGATTGGGTGACAAATGTTAAAGATTCTTATTATTTATTGGGCTCGGCCCTTGGCCCTCATCCTTACCCTCAAATGGTTACTGAATTTCAATCTGTTATTGGACAAGAGGTTAAAGACCAAATTTTAAATAAAGAGGGACGTCTTCCCGATCAACTCATTGCTTGTGTCGGTGGTGGAAGTAATGCAATTGGATTATTTCACCCTTTTCTAGAAGATAAGAGTGTTTCTTTAGTTGGAGTTGAAGCCGGTGGGCTTGGTATAAAAGAAAACCTTCATGCGGCCAGGTTTGAAGGTGGGAGTGTAGGAATTTTTCAAGGAACTAAAACTTTTATTTTGCAGGATCAATTTGGACAAATAAAAGAAACTAAAAGTATTTCCGCTGGTTTAGATTATGCTGGGATAGGTCCTCTGCACTGTTTTTTAAAAGCAGAAGGAAGGGCGCAATATACATATGCGACGGATAAAGAGGCCATGAATGCTTTTTCCCTTTTATCAAAAATGGAAGGTATTATACCTGCTATAGAAAGTTCTCATGCAATTGCTTACATAATCAAAGAAGCTTCTAATTTATCAAAAGATAAAATTGTTGTTTGCAACCTTTCTGGAAGAGGTGACAAGGATGTTGAAACTGCAATCTTTTATTCGAATAAAGAAGATATATATAATTAAAAAATTTAACATCGGCTTTAGGAATTATTATGGAATCAATCGATAAAACTTTAGGCTATCTCAGAGAAAATGGAAAAAAAGCTTTCGTGGCCTATATCACGGCGGGTGATCCTGATCTTGTTAAAACTGTTGATATTGTAGAAACAATCTCTCATGCAGGAGCGGACATTATTGAATTAGGAGTTCCTTTTTCAGATCCTTTAGCTGATGGTCCAACTAACCAAAAGGCAAGTGAAAGAGCTTTAAAGAAAGGATGCCATTTAGACGGAGTTTTAGAGAGTGTTTTAGAAATTAGAAAAAGGGGAATAAAAAAGCCAATAGTCCTTTTTTCCTATATGAATCCTCTTTTTAAATTTGGTTTTGAAAAACTCTCGAGAAGATGCCGAGAGGTAGGGGTAAATAGTATTCTCCCTGTCGATTTAACACCGGAATCATTTCTTGAAGAAGAAAAAGTATTTAAAGATTTTTTGGAAAAAGACAATATTTCCCCAGTTTTTTTAATGTCACCTACAACAAAGCCTTCTCGGTGGAAATTGATTGAAAAAGAAACAAAGGGTTTTGTTTACTATGTATCTAAGACAGGGACAACAGGAGTAACTGAGAAACTTTCCGAGGGACTATTGGAAAAACTTAAAGATGTTAGAAAAGTTGTTAAGAAACCTTTAATTGTTGGGTTTGGTCTTTCAAAAGTTGATCAAGTTAAAACTCTTTCCCCTTATTGTGATGGTATTATTGTTGGTAGTGCAATCGTTCGCGAAATTGAAATAGCAAAAAATTTTAAAGAAGCTAGAAAAAATATTTATTCATTGGTTTATAAGCTTAAAAATGCATTAGTTTAGAAAGATCATTATAAAAGAGAGGAGAATCATAATGTTGATTTTAATGAAACCTGACTCGAGTCAAAAAGAAAGAGAAGCTGTTTGTCAACATATCGATAAACTAGGATTTAAGGCCCATCCAATACCTGGTGAGCATAGTTTTGCTATTGGAATTACTGGTAATGATGGACCGATTAAGGAACGTGAATTTCTTCCTTTAGGCGGAGTTGTTAAGTGTATACGAGTAACATCACCTTACAAATTAGCTGGTAGAAAATTTAACCCAAAGGGGACCAAAGTTAAGGTTGGTTCTGTTACTTTTGGTGAAGGTCATTTTGTCAATATTGCTGGCCCTTGCTCTATAGAAAGTGAAGAGCAGACCTTGAGAATTGCTCGCTCTGTAAAAAAACATGGCGCTGATGTTTTAAGAGGAGGAGCTTTTAAACCGAGAACATCGCCTTATAGTTTTCAGGGTTTGGGGCTCGATGGTCTTAAAATTTTAAAAGAGGCTTCTTTGGAGTTGGATATTCCTATCATTACTGAGGCCATAGATTTCGAAAGTCTGAAACTTGTAGCTGAGTATGCTGATATTATTCAAATAGGGGCCCGGAACATGCAAAATTTTCCTCTTCTTAAGGAAGTTGGGAGAACTAAGAAAGCCGTTGTTTTAAAAAGAGGACTTTCAGCTACATTAGAGGAGTGGTTGTCGTCTGCAGAATATATTATGCAAAATGGGAATGATCAGGTTATTTTATGTGAAAGAGGGATTCGTTCTTTTGATAAATATACTAGAAACCTTTTAGATCTTTCTGCTGTTCCCTCAATTAAAACTTTAAGCCACCTTCCAATCATTGTTGATCCAAGTCATGGCACGGGTAGGAAGGAACTGATCGCCCCTATGTCGAAAGGGTCTTTGGCTGTAGGTGCTCATGGGATTATGGTTGAAGTTCATGACAAACCAAGAGAAGCTTTGAGCGATGGTTATCAGGCCTTATTACCAGAAGAATTCGCTCATTTAAGTTCTGAAGTGCTGAAGATGAGTCAATCTCTAAATTAAATGCAACCTAAAGAATGAGTAAGCTTTGAAGTTTTAGGGGCTAGAGAAGTTTATTTAGTGTTTTTACAAGAGCGCGTCCAGAAATGGGTTTTTGTATCCACGCAATAACTCCTAGTTCCTTAGCTTGGCTTTTTTGTTCGGCACTACTCTCTGTTGTTACAATAAGGACAGGAACTTTTTGAAAATCGTCTTCTTGTCTAAGGATAGAAATCATTCTTAGTCCGTCCATCCCTGGCATATTCATATCAACTAAAATTGCATCGGCATCAAGATGTTGTTTACATAGTTTTACTCCATCTTCACCATTGATCGCTTCTATTACTGTATAGCTGTTTGCTTCGAGATCTCTTTTAATTCTTGAACGGTAGGACTCTGAATCGTCCACGATGATAATTTTTTTCACAGATACTTTTTCCTAGAAATTTATTACTAAACGATCCATGCTATCTTCATTATAATGAAAAAAAAGGAAAAAAGCATGAGACTTGATAAAAATGTTTCAGAAATAGTCCTGGCCTTTAGAAAGATTCTTGACAAAACATGGCCAGAAATTCAAGAGTTCAATCGCAAGGACGACACGGGGGCCATGCTAGGAGATTGGGGGCAGTCTTGTTGGGAAAGAACTGTAGAAAAGGTTTTGTTCCAAAATGGTGAAGGCGTTCTTCAGCCTTATGGGGAAGGTGGGAATGTTTATGATGTTCCTAGAATTAGCAACCCTGAAAAAAAAGAAACACACCAGGTCCTCTGTATAGGAAAAAAGAAAAGTGTTGGGGATGTTTTTGGAAAGGAAAAGCTAGAAGTAACTGAAAAAAACCCTCTTGTTTTTGAGCAGTTCGTGACAATGAAAGATAATTTTTACTATGCAGAGCATCCTTTTGACTACTGTCTTTTAAAAAATGGCGATAAGGAAAGAGTTATAAAAGTTGTAGAGCTTGATTTTTATTTGGATCAAAAAGATTCTTAACCAGAAAAGCGGCTCCAAAAACTCCAGCAGAGTCTCCAAGATTATGCTTATAAACTTTGGGCGATGATTCCGGAACAAAGGACTTTTTAATTAGGTCTTCTTCTAGGCCTTTATAAAGAGATTGCTGTTTGCTAACCCCACCCCCTAAAACAAAATAATCGGGATCAAAAATATTTGTTAAATTGATAAGAAAAAGGGAAAGGTTCTTTTTGTAATTTGATACGATTTGATAGGAAGTTGAACTTTTATCTTTTGCTTTTTCAAAAATAGAGTCTCCGGAAATTTTGATTTCTGAGAGAAAGCCTTGGGAAGTCTTCTTAAAGTCTTGAAGAAGAGCCGTTCCTGATAAATAAGCCTCTGCACACCCATTTAAGCCACAGAAACAGGGTCTCCCGTCAGTTCTTGAGCCTAGAGGCCCATGACCGACCTCAAGACCACCTCCTTTTCTGCCTCGGAAAAGCTTACCCCTGTTAATTAATCCTCCTCCAACCCCAGTTCCAAGAATTATTCCAATACCTATTTGTTCTTCAATAGACCTACCTGTTTCTTTTTCATAAAGGAGTCCTGCTCCCGCTTTTGTTTCTGCAAGGATAAAGCAATTGGCATCATTTTCAATTATAATAGGGAGCGTTTCATTACCAAGGGCTTCTTGCAGGTCAGATTTGAGAGGTCGTCCTACAAAAAGAGAGGTGTTTCCATTTAGCATAAGCTGCGACTCTGGGTCCACAGTACCTGGCAGTCCAATTCCAACGCCTGAAAGAGACCTGTTCTTATGAGGGAGTTTTTGACTTAGATCCTGAATTAGCTCCACAATACGATTTAAAACTAATGAGTAACCTTTTTCTCTTTTAGTAGGGGTTCTTTTACGTTCAATAACTTCAAATTCACCCCCTGGTTTTAATAAAATAAGGACGGCCTCTATTTTTGTGCCACCTACATCTATTCCCATAATAAATTGATATGACTTTACCATTGATCATGAAGCCTTGGATGAAAAAACTTTATAAATAAAAATGTGTATGTAAAAGCAGCTAGAAATGAACTATCTATTTTTGGGTTTAGCATTGGCCCTATGGATTCGTGAGAGATTTCTTCGCCTGGCATTTTGAACTTTTTCTAGAGCAAATACTTTTGGACTCCCACTTTTTTGAATAATTAGGGCATTAATATTTGGATACCCCTTTGAATCTATTATTTCGAAAAGTTGAAATGTAAAATCCGTTCTATTAAGCCTAAGAAAATAATTAAATCGTCCTTGGCGGCATGAAGGCATAACAAAAAGTCCTATCCCGTCAATACCACTTTTAGTTGAGATATGGTTTGTAAAGTAGGAGAGTCGAAAGCCTTCAGGGTCAACGCCAAGGGTTTTATTTAACTTAAAGTCATAGAGGATCTTTTCTTTTGAATCATGACTTGGATAGTCTTTGAGTTGCCATAGCCCCTCAAGGTTAAGCTTATCCAGGTTATATGATGCAAGAGAGGAAAATGAATATAGAAAGCCAAGTAAGACGCAAAACATCTTTTTCATGCTACTTCTCCGTAGGTTTGACTAGTTGTAGAAGTATTGTCAGGACTTAGCAAGGAAAAAACAAAACCTTGTTTACGGTTTTACCTTTAAAGATGCTTTTTAATTTCTTTAATAGAAATTGTTTCGCCTAAATGAATAAGCTTTCCTTGAGAAGTCTGGATAAAGTAAGCAGGGAGTCCAAAAACACCTTGTTGTTTAAGCCAATTCCCAATTATTGGATCACGTTTTGTCCAGTCGGCAATGAGAGGTTTAATGCCTTTGTCTTGCATTAGTTTTTCAAACTCTTTGGTTTGAAGGACTAACTTTTCGTTGACGATACATGTAAAACACCACTTTGCTGTGAAATCTACAAAGACCGCTTGACCTTCTTTTTTGTAATAACTCATTTTCTCTGGTGCCCAAACTTCCCAATTCGATGGATGGTTGGTTGCTTTCTGAACGACCCTTGAAGATGCATTTATATCTTTAACGTCAAGTTGAATGCCGACCAAATAAAATAGAGATAGGAAAGGTATTATAATGAGAATTAAGCTTCCGAGCTTATTTAGCTTCATGTGTTTTAAAGAGTAGAAGGTAAAAAAGGTCAGTATAAGGGTTAGAATGAGGATTGTAGAGCTCATAGGAGTTGGTATAATTGTTTGGAAAACATCAAACAACCAAAGGCTTGTTAGAAGTAAGGAAAGGCCTAAGAACTTTTTGAAGTGCTCCATCCATGTGCCTGGTTTGGGCAGTACTTTAAGCATTGCTGGAAAAATACCGACAAAAAGAAATGGTAAACTAAGCCCGAGCCCGACGGATAAAAATATAAGGAGGGTTACGGGAAATGAAGAGGTAAAAGCAAAGGTAAGCGCTACACCTAAAAACGGTGCACTACAAGGAGTTGACAAGATTGTCGCAAGAACACCAGAAATGAAGTCGCTTTTATACGAACTGTCTATGTCAATATTTCCAATAACTTTTCCACCAGGAGTTCTGATTTCATAGAGGCCGAATAGGTTTAAGGATAATATGAAAAGGAAAAGAATCATGATGGAAAGAAAAGAGGCAGATTGAAGGTGAAAGCCCCATCCAATTTGTTCTCCAGAGCTTTTCAGTATTAATACGATAAAAGAAAGAACAAGAAAGGAGAAAAGAATACCAGAAGAGTAAACAGCATTATGCTTCATTATGGAAAGCTGACCCATTTCTTTTTGTTTTAAAAGAGAAAAGAGTTTGAGAGAGATAACTGGAAAAACGCATGGCATGAAATTAAGGATAAAGCCCCCTAGTAAGGCAAAGAAAAAGGTTAAAAGAAGACCTTCTTTTTTAGGTTTACCAGCAACTTTTAAGTCCTGGACCTTGTCGCTTTTGATGTTTAGAGAAGGTGAGGATTTAAGGTTTTTTTCGACTTCTAATGATGAATTTTTTAAGGCCACCTCTTTTTCAGTTTGAGACCCTTCAGGCGAGAGAAGAAAGCCAGAAAAGCTCTTTTCAATAACCCCTACAGACCCTTTGCCATCATGGTAAAGAAAGCTTAAGCGGTAGGGTTTTTTAAAAGAACCATTTTTTGGAAAGTCGATCGGGGGGTCCATATACTCACCATCCCACTGAACTTTCATCTTTATTTGAGTTCCTTGACCTTTATTAATAATTTCTTCTTTATGAAAATCAAAAGGAGATTGTGGGAAAGGAGTTAGAATATTATTGTTTTTTGGAGCATCAAAGAGAGACGTCTTCCCACTTTCTTTTTGAAAATGGTAGGAGAGGTAGAGTTCGTTTGCATTTTCCTTTTTGTGTAGATTAAGCACTAGGTTTTTGGGAAAGGGGACCTTTTTTGGAAGGTTAATGAAGGCCTTATTAATTTCTTTTGGGGAGACTGACACCTTTTCAAAGTTTTTTGTGAGGTTTAAGTCATTGTCAAATCGCCCTTTGAAGGTATCTTGTCCAGGAATGCAAATTTCTTTGCAGACGAGCCATTTGGATTTTATTGTAAGGCTTTTACCTTTCAGTGTTTTTATATCTTTATCAGCTAAAGGGAAGAAAAAAGTGTAGCGGCCTTCATAACCATAGGCCAACATATCTCCTTTCTCTATAAACCTTTGGGGGTAGGGCCACTCAAGTGGTTTAAGGTTTACTCTTTCTTTATTGGAAAAAAATTCAAAGGAAAGGGGAATTCCGGCATCCCCGGGGTTCTTCCAGTATGTGTGCCATTTTTTCTCGTTTTGAAAGGTTAAAGCGAGGTATTTTTTTAGAGGATTTTCTTCATGTTGGAAGATATTTGCTGTAAAGGTAACGGGAGTTTCCCTATCTGACTTTAATTCCTTAAATTGGGCCAAAGTTTGTTTACTGACCATAACTAAGGTAAGAAGAAACCCTACAAAAACAAACCTTCTAAGGAGCGTGGAAGAGTTAATATATTTTGCCATAATTAAGACCAATTGTTGTACCAAATACTATTAATATTATAACCCATTGTGAAAAAACACTTTTGGGCAATTTATCAAAAGAGCTTTTTTTCATGTCCTCTCTACTACTCCTATCCTAGCCTCTCTATATTCAGAATTTCAATAAGTTATCCGGAAACTAGATTTCTTTTACCTGATCCATATTTGATCCTTAGACTATTTAAAACAACACTCAAGCTGCTAAGTCCCATGGCGAGACTAGCAAAAAGAGGAGGAAAGCTCCAACCTAAAAAAGGTTGAAACAAGCCTGCGGCAAGGGGGATACAGAGAACGTTATAGATAAAAGATAAGAATAAATTCTGGCGAATAATCTTCATCGTTCTTTTGGAGAGCTTTAGGAAAAGGAGGACTTTTTCAATATCTCCTTTGACGATGGTAATATCAGAAGCGCTTATGGCCAAATCTGTTCCTGTTCCCATAGAGATAGAGACATCAGCTTGACTGAGGGCCGGTCCATCATTAATACCATCACCTACCATGATGACTTTAGAACCTTTCTCTTGAATCTCTTTGATATGGCTTGCTTTTTCAAAGGGAGTGACTTTGGCCAAATAGTGATTGAGTTTTAACTCATTAGAAACCCATTGAGTCGTTTCTTCATTGTCTCCGCTCAGAAGAGAGACTTTAAGACCAAGGGCTTGAATGTGATGGATGGTTTCTTTAACTCCTTCTTTTAGCTGGTCCTTTAAAAGAAAGATGCCAATAATTTTTTTGTTTTTTGATACGAAAACCTTTGATGTATTACTTTCCAAATCTTTGCTACTGCCGGGGAGAGGAACTTTTTCTTCTTTAAGAAATGTTTCACTTCCTATGAGGAATTGAGAATTATTGATCTCACCTTTAATACCCCGCCCTGGAATTACTTCAAACTTATCTGGGTCAGAGAAAGCTATTTTTTTATCTTTTAAAAAACTATGGATAGATTTTGAAAGAGGGTGTTCTGAATAACGACAAAGAGAATTTACTTCTTCTTCTGGAAAACCTTCTTTATCAACTAAATAAATAATGTCTTCAACAAGAGGCCTCCCCTCAGTAAGAGTTCCAGTTTTATCAAATATGATATGGTCAATGGAACTGGAAGCTTCAATAATATCCCCACCAGAAATTAAAATCCCCTGTCTTGATGCTTTGCCAGTGGACACAATAACTGCTGTCGGTGTGGCCAGACCTAAAGCACAGGGGCAGGCAATCACTAGGACTGCGATCATTTTTGAGATAGCATCACTTAATGCATTTGCATTTGTTCCAAAATAAATCCATGAGACTAGAGTTACAAAAGAAATGATGAGGATAATGGGAACAAAGAAAGAGCTAATTTTATCGGCGTAACGCTGAATAGGGGCTTTTTTCAATTGGGCTTCTTCTACAAACTGAGAGAGTCTTGAAAGGAATGTTTCTTTGCCAACCTTGGTTGCCTTAAAATCAAGAACTCCATCAAGGTTTATTGTACCCGCGAAAACTTTTCCCTTTTTTTCTTTTAAAACAGGAATGGGTTCACCAGTCATGGACGATTCATCTATATGAGAAATTCCTCTAATAACTTTTCCATCGACAGGAATTTTATCCCCTGGTTTTACCCTCAGGGTTTGACCTTTTTGAACTTCATTTAGAGAGATATGAGTTTCTTTATTATCTTCAAGAAGAAGAGCACTTTTGGATTGAAGTTTGAAAAGAGCATCCAAAGACTCCTTTGCTTTCTTTTTGGCTTTTTGCTCAAACACTTTGCCTAAATAAACAAACGAAATAATGAAACCAACAGCTTCAAAGTAAATGGTAAAGGACTTAATAGGTTGATTTGATAAAAATGCAGATAGGGTAATTATAGTGCTGTACAGATATGCCACAGTTGTACCAAGCCCTATCAGTGTATTCATATTGGACTGACCGGACTTGATGAAGTGGAAAAGGGCCTTTTGAAAGGGAAGTCCTACATAAGCCCATATCGGAGTGCTTAGGAGGAGTTGAATGAGCCAAGACATTTTTAAGGAAACTAAATCTTTCCCTGGTCCCATGTGGAAAAAGAGAATTCCTAGAGAGAGGATAATAGAAAGAGTAAATGTTTTGAGGTCTTTGCTTTGTTCTTGAGTCCCACCTCCTTTGGAATTGTCATCAAGAGGAGCAAAGGTATGGCCCAACTCTAAGAGAGTTTCTTCTACAGCTTTTGTAACCTCCGGCCCTTCAGAATTCCCTTCGAAGGTTCCTATTTCTAGCGTAAAGTTAACAGTGGCAGATTGAATTCCCCGAACATTTTTAAACGACTTTTCAATATTTTGAGCACAATTAACACAGCTCATGCCGCCAATTTTATATGAAACTTTGGCCATAATTGAATCAACTTATTTTAGTAACTTGAAAACCTGCTTCTTCTATTTGTTTTTTTATTTCAAGGCTTTCCCCATCAGCTGGGTCAAAGCTAAGAGATACAATTTTTTCTTCAACGCTAAAGGTGGCTTCAACATCAAAATCAAGCTCTTCAAACGAATCCTGAATTTTTTTGACGCAGCTTCCGCACTTCATTCCTTCTACTGAGAAAATCAATTTTTTTTTCACGGTGGGCAATCCTTTGTGCTTTTCATTATTTAATTACGCACAAGGGGGATTCTCGTCAAGATGAAAGTTTGTTGTTACATGTAATTTTCTCTGCTTTAGAAGACTTTTTTTTACTATGGTTTGAAGCGTTATTATCCTTCATTTTGGCAAGGTCTGAAAGAGGACTTAATGGGATGCGGCACCCGAGTGCTTCGCATTGTTTCTCTATAAAGGGTTTAAGCTCTGGAGGGAGTTCTTTGCCAATTTCTGATATGCATGTCTCAAAATCCTTATATGGACAGGCAAAAGTTTTAGAAGAAAAGACTAGTGTAAATAGAGGTAGCAAAATTAGTTTTTTTATAATTGACTGTTTCATCTTCATTTCCTTATCTATTTATTTTCTTTTATCAAAAAAACTTTGACTTTTATTTTATTAAAAAGAAGTCTACAGGAAATGATAATACAAAGATGAGATCCTTAACAAGACACTTTTATATTCGTAAGAACTCTAAAAGTTCTGTTAAGCTGATATTTTTTGGGTCATCTGACTTTGTTTCCTCTATAGAATTAAACTTTTGGTTAAGCCAATGGTAACGGTTAAAGAGAGATTTATTAGGATTATCCCTAATGGATGCCCCCACACCTTTTCTAACTTGATTGAGCTCACTTTTTAGAAACTCAGCGGAGTTAAAGAGGAGTCCAACGACCACTGTTGAAAAACTATCGTCTTTCACAAACCCCAGTTTATAGCAAATCGTTTTAATGATGTCGCAAAAGAGACCAAGCTCATTATAACCCTTATCTAGGCATGCATTTTTAATTTCATCTACTTTACGGTCAGCTTCGACTAAAAGGTGTTTGTTTCCCAAGTTAGTTTCAAACTTATCAAAAATGTCCTCAAGCTCAATGGCAAGGCGCCTATTTGAGTCGTAAAAGTGTTGAAGTTCATCTTTATCAAGATTACCTCGACCTTGGCTATCAATTGCCTCACCAACTTTCATTGTGGATCGATCTACTCCTAAGTATTGAGTGACTCCTCTAATCCGAACTTCCTCTTCAGTGGGCATTTTTGTACCGATATCTCTTATTTCCAATTTGGAGTTTTCCCAAATATGGAAGGTAACCCTTGAAATTTTAACCAAATCGTCTTCATCCAAAACAGGCAGTGCCTTTAGATGAAGTTTAATTTTATAAAGGATTGTTTTAGGTTGGACATTTCCGTAGACATAATCGGCCAGTCTGAGGTTTTTTATAACCTTCATCACTTTTGGAGGGGCTTCCTCCTCGGTAATTAGAATCATTTTGGAAGATGATTTCTTAACAACTTCATCATAAAGCTTAAGAAAGGCGACTGCTTCTTGAGGACTTCCAGAAACTATGACCCCAGGTACTCTCTTCATAAACTCTTCAGGCTTAAGTTCCTTAAAATTGACTTCGTAGAGTTCTATATCACCATCTTTCAGAATCTGCCGTTTTGCAGAATCCAAAACATCTGATAGGGGCGTTAAAAAAATAAGGGGTAATTTATCTCTTTCCTCGCTCATTATCTCTCACTTTGTTCATCCCAAATATCGACTTAATGGCCTCTATTCTTTAGAAATTTTAAACCCTTTTCTATTGGATCTGAGCTCCTTTACAAGGGGAAACAGAGGCCGTTAGTCTTAGCTTGAAAAAAGAGTACTTTAGTCAACAAAAGAGGCGAGTCATGAAACTTGAGAGTTATATTGAAGGAAAATGGTATGGTGCTTCAGGTGCCGGTAAGGACCTTTTTCACGCAGTTAATGGAAGTAAAGTTTATGAAATTTCCAGTGAAGGTATTCACTTTCAGAGGATGTTGGAATACGCCAAAGATAAAGGGGGTCGTGCCTTAAGAAAAATGACTTTTCACGAGAGGTCACTCAGATTAAAAGAATTGGCCCTTTATTTAACTGAAAAAAAAGAAGCCTTCTATGAAATTTCAAAGGCCACAGGTGCCACAAGGAAAGATTCTTGGATTGATATCGATGGTGGTATTGGAACACTGTTTGTTATTTCAAGCAAAGGTAGGCGGGAGCTGCCAAATGAAAAGGTTTATATTGATGGTGATATAGAGCCTCTTTCAAGAGAAGGATCCTTTATTGGCCGCCATATTTGCGTTCCTTTAGAAGGGGTTGCAGTTCATATTAATGCTTTCAACTTTCCGTGCTGGGGTTTTTTGGAAAAGTTCTCAGGTAGTTTTTTGGCCGGTGTACCTTCGATTATAAAGCCTGCTAGTCAAACAGCTTATTTAACTGAAAGCATGATTAAGAGTATTATCCAATCAAATATCTTACCTGAAGGCTCGCTTCAGTTGATTTGTGGAGGCGTTGGAGATTTGCTTGATCATATGACTGGTCAAGATGTCGTCACTTTCACTGGCTCTGCCGAAACTGGCCTTAAATTAAAGAGTCATCCTGCCATTTTAAAGAATAACACCAGGTTCAATATGGAAGCAGACTCCTTAAATTGTTCCATTTTAGGAATGGATGTAAAGCCTGAGGATGAAGAGTTTGGGCTTTTTGTAAAAGAAGTTGTGAGAGAGATGACTTCGAAAACAGGTCAAAAATGTACAGCTATAAGAAGAATCTTTGTTCCTGAGAACCTTCAAGAAGCTGTTATAAAAGGTTTGAAAGAGAAATTGTCGACAATAACTATTGGTGACCCGAGTTTAAAAGAAGTGAGGATGGGACCTCTTGCCAGCCTTGATCAAGTGGAAGAGGTGAAAAGGAATGTTGACCTTTTGCAAAAATCAGCTGATTTAGTCCATGGAAGCTTTGATGGGTTTAAGCCTTTGGGTCAGGGGACAGAGCAAGGTGCCTTCTTTCCTCCATTTCTTCTTCATTGCCAGAGCCCTCTCGATTCAAAAGAAGCTCATTCGGTTGAGCCTTTTGGGCCTGTAAGCACCGTCATGCCCTATAAGAATGTAGATGAAGTTAACACTTTAGCTAAAATGGGAGAGGGAAGCTTAGTTGGCTCTCTTTTTACAGCAGATGATGATATAGCAAGAGAGGTTGTTCTTGGAACTGCTTCTCACCATGGAAGAATTATGATTGTTAATAAGGATTCCGCGAAAGAATCAACTGGCCACGGTTCACCTCTTCCTCATCTTGTTCACGGTGGTCCAGGTAGGGCCGGTGGTGGTGAAGAATTAGGCGGTGTCAGAAGTGTGTTCCACTATATGCAAAGAACATCATTACAAGGGTCACCTACAACCTTGTCTCATGTAACGAATGAGTGGATGACAGGTGCCAAAGGTCTAGAAGATAGAGTTCACCCTTTTAGAAAATACTTTGAAGAGCTCCGAATTGGAGAGACTTTAATAACCCCAAGGAGAACTGTTTCAGAAGCCGATATTGTTAATTTTGCAGGAGTTAGTGGTGATTATTTCTACGCTCATATGGATGAAATTGCTGCTAAGGACTCTTTATTTGAAAAGAGGGTGGCCCATGGCTACTTCGTGTTATCCGCTGCTGCAGGGCTGTTTGTTGATCCAGCACCAGGCCCAGTCCAAGCAAATTATGGGTTAGATAACCTCCGTTTCATTGAACCTGTTGGAATTGGTGACACAATCCAAGCAAAATTAACTTGTATGAGGAAGACAAGAAAGCCTTTGAGAGATGATGAAAAGGCCAATGGAGTCGTTGTTTGGAATGTGGAGGTGTCGAATCAAAATGATGAAATGGTTGCCCTTTATAATATTTTGACTCTCGTTGAGTGCAAGGAGAGGAAGGCCTTATGATCTTCCCCGTTCAAACAGAGGTGAAGGCCATTTTAAGGGATGTTAAAGAGGAGACTCATTTAACAAAGTGGTTTCGCTTTGAGTTGCAAGACGATAGCTTTCACTTTTTACCTGGCCAGTGGCTTGACTTAAGGCCTGATGATTCATTTCCTTGGGGTGGATACTCTATGATGTCATCTCCTTCAGAGCTTCCTTATCTTGAGCTTGGTTTGAGAAAGGGAAAAAGCCATCCAACGACGGGATGGCTTTTTGAAGAAGCAAAAAAAGGAGATTCAGTCATGATTCATGGTCCAGGAGGGCGCACGGTCTATGATCCATCGCTTCATCAAGAATCAGTTTTGGTAATGGGTGGAATAGGCGTAACACCTCTTTTAAGTATGGCCAGGACTCTTCATGAAAATAAGGAATTGAAAAATAACAAAATAGCTATTTTCAATTCTGTGAAAAGTGAAGAAGAATGGTCCTTTAAAAACTTATTTTGTAAATTAGATGAAGATGAAAGGATTGTTGTTAAAACTATTTTTAGCCACAACGAGGGCCATCTCACTTGGAATAGTATACATGTCCCATTTAAGGATCCTCACTATTTTCTATGTGGGCCACCTAGCATGATTGAAGAGATATCCCAAGGGCTTTTAAAGGGGAAAGCTGTCCCCCGGGATCATGTGCATTTTGAAAAGTGGTGGTAGTCTTAACTCATTCTAGCTTTTAAAATAGTATAGATCTTTTGAACTTTTCCTCTAAATTCTTTTTGATCAAATGGTTTTGCCAGGAAGTGTTTAACACCTAGGGATTTTGCCTTTTCTATATTATCTATTCCAAGTCCACCTGAGACAATAATAATTCTCTGAACAAATGTTTCATCCGTTTTATGCTCTTCTTTTAGCTTATTTATAACCTCAAAACCATCTATCCCTGGCATATTTAAATCTAGTAGAACGATAGAATAATCATGATTGGACAGTTTTTTTAGAGCTTCATTTCCATCTTGGCATATAACAATCTCTTCAAAGAAACCCATGTTTGAAAGAAAAAGCTCTAACGTTTCACAAACGCTTTCTTCATCATCAATTATAATGGCCCTGTCGTTATCTTTGTCTGCCACGTTTCTATCCCCTTAAAAGTTTAAAAATAATTATCAACGTAAATTATAGACTGAATTATGAGCGAATCAAATAAATTCTTAGTAGAGTAAAAAAGACGGATATGAAAATAAGCTAAACTTACTTTTATCAGAGCATCAGTTGATCAAAAAAGTCTAGATCTCTGCTTTTCAAAATATTATTCCATATTATGACGTCAGACCAAGGTGTGAGGGTAACTTTTATAGGAGTTCCCTTTTCGTTTGATAGGGACTTTTTAAAACTTTGAAGGTTTCTCAAGAACTCTTCAAGGTTTTTAGGATTAAAATTTTTATTTTTAATCCCAATTGTTGAAAAGTTCACCTTAATTTTTTTAAGCCAACGAGCCCTTCGTTTTTTCTTTCTTTTTGAAAACAATCTTTTAACTCTTCCTTCTTCTTTTACATCTTGTTTTCTAAAAAGCTCCATAGAAGATGTTAAACTAGGTAAGTCATTTTCGTCGTCTAGAAAGACTTTTTTCCGAAAGGCCCTAAAATGGCTTATTTTAAGGTCAAGATTATAGCCCTTTTTGAATTTGATGGATGAGATAAAATGCGTGCCACATTCCTTGAAAAATTGGGGGAGGTTTGTTTCTATTTTATCAATAAGGTTCTTTGAAAGATTAAATCTTGATAGAGCTCTTTGAGATGTTTCTGAAATAGTTAAGGAGCTGTTTAATTTAGCAAAGAAAACCCCCCTTTTAAGAGGTGAATAGCGGTTTTCAGCGTAATTATTATTATTCGTTTTAGGAATGTAAGGAAGCTCAATATTTTTAAGGCAATTTCTATATACTTTCCCCTTAGTATCAGTTCCAAAGCCCATTTGAATATTTTTTGGGTTAGGGCCTGTAAGATTGAGAGTTCTTTCTTGATAAATAAAAGGAGATAAGAGTGGGTTTTTAGACCTAATGTTTTTACAATTTCTTTCTTTGAAAAAAACCATGAGTTGATTTTTCAAAGCATGGCATTCTTTGATCATACTAGTATTGCCGAGGGGGTGTAAGAGGAGCTTTTTCTTACAATCAGAAAAGGTTTCCCAATTCAAGCTTTCCTCAAGGGCTTTTGCTTTAGCAAAGCATAATTTGTTTCCTTTCTTTTTAGCGATGGCTTTTTTTGATTTAAAAAGAAAAAGATCATTTTGAATTCTTTGAAGGAATTTTCGTGAGTCAAGCTGTAAAGATTTTGATTTTTTAGGAAGATCATTTTCATTATAAATTTTTAGTAGTGTCGGTAGATCACTCCATTTCCTTTTTTGAAAATTTACTAAATAACCATCTTGGGTATTGAGAGACTTTTTGAGAATAGTTTTGATGTAATAATCAAGACTTTTGCCCTTCCACTTATCTACTCCATAGAGGATGTCAACGTATTGATTAACACCCTTTTGGAGAACATCTAAGTGAAAAAAACTATTGTATTCAAAGTCTTTAAAGAGGTTTAATTGAAATGAGTCTTTGGTATCGTAAGTGATCCTCTTTTTAATTGTTTTTTTCAAAACTTTTCGGTCTTTGATTCTCGTTCCATAAAAAGATGCGAAAAGAAGAAGGCGGGATCGCTTTTTAACAGCTTCAATAAAATAGTCGCCGCACTCTTGAAAAAAGAGGTCATAATTTTTTTCACTTAAGACTCTTTCAATATCTTTTTGAAATGAAAGCTTATCGAGAGACTTGAACTCAATGTTTTTATCAATATCTATGACAATTAGAAACGAAGAGACTTTTTCTTTTTTGAGGCGTTTTTCCTTTTTCTTGAGGAGCTCTAAATTTTTCTTTACAAAAAGTTCGATTTCATAATCTTCAAAATTATGATTTTGTTTATTGTCAAGATACTGAATTTCAGTATTGATTTCTTTTTTTACAGAATATTCTTTTGAATTTGCTAAACATGTTTTCAGTGATGGTTTTGTAAGGTTAAACTTTATTCCAGCTCCAAGTAACGGCATAGAGTCAATGCCGGTTATTTGTTTTGAGTAAGCACGATAGGAGAAAGTAACTTCAATGAGCAAAAATATGATTTTGAAGTAAATAATTCGTGAAAGTGAAATCGGCCATTTCATAGCGGGACCATTTCGGGAAGGCAATAGTGATCAATTAGATAGTAGCTTTGGTTTTTATACCTCATAACGTCCATGCAGGATGGAATTTGATGGTAGTTTATTTTTTTGATTCCCTTTTCATAAATTTTATCGAGGCATTGAGTTGCACCAGGTTTTTTGGATTCAGGATCACCATATAAAAATTTCGTATTTGATTCATAAATTTTTTCAATACTTGTCTGATTTATAAATGTTTTTAAATTCCTAAGAGATTTATGAAGTTTTTTGTTAGCTTTATTAAAGAGGTTAAAGAAAAATGTTTTATCGGGATCAAACTCAAATTGCCCTGAGCCTTCTTTGTATTCCTCTTCAAGTATTCTTAAGCAATTATAGGATTTATAATAATAATTCATTTGGTATTCATTGATTCTTTCAATTTCAGCAATGACAGCATTATTTTCTTGAAGGTTTTTTGTTTCTCTAAAAAGATTTTTATTTACTGTGTTCTTGTCATCCTTTTCTGCTTGAAGGAAATGAACATTTTCATGCCAAGGAGAAATTTCCATTGAAGTAACCACGCCGGCGTCAGAGTCTTGCATTAATTTGGCTGCTGCATCGACGGTCTTTTTAAGCTCATTGATATCAGTTGGGAGTAAATCTGAAATATCCCCTTTTCCTAATCCAATCCCTTCAACATTAATCCTCAATTTCCTCTTAAAAATCTCTTCTGAAAACTCTTTATCCTCTTTAGGCTGGTGATTAAAACTAAAAAGCCTACGTTTCAGTTTTTCTTTAAAAAGTTCATTTTTTTCTGTGTCTTTAGTTTCCTGATATTTTAAAAGGGCCATAAATGAGGAATGCCTACCTAAGGCCCTGATATAGTAAAATCCACATACTTCATAAAACTTTACCAGGTCGCCATTTAAGACGAGTTTTTCAGCTTCAGAGTCCATAACAGATAGAGATTCGTTAATGGCATGATAGAAACTATTTGTACTTATATGAACCAAGATGTTTTTTAGTTTAACTTCCCTCGATTCAGACCTTCGGCTCCTTCTATTTGTTGATGAAGAGTCAGAGTCAATTGTTGTATCTTTTTCAGAGAAATCGATATGTTTTAAAAGGAAGGAATTTAGATAGGAATCTTCTAACTTTCCTGTTTTGGTAATCTTGTTTAAATAAGATGCATCAATTTCCAAAAAATCATACTTAACATCGAAGCTAGGAGTGGTAGTTTTTATGGAGCTAAAGCACATTGAGTGGTAAGAGTTATTGGTTAAATCATAGCCCCTTCCAAGGTTAGGAGTTATTCCAAGATCTCCAATTCTGTTGTCTCTAATGACTCTAGGGGACCCAAAAAGATTGGAGGATAATAAAATTATAAGGACCCAAATAAAATTCTTCATAGCCGCCTCAAAATGATTCCATTATTTAAATTAAGGAAGAACACGTGCCAGTTCTGGTAGGCAGTAGTGGTCAAAAATAGGTTTGATTGGAACCATTTGTGACCTCACTCTTTTACAGGTTTCGACTTCGCGATAATGGGTCGTATCAATTCCTTTTTTTTGAAGTTCTTTAACACAAGCCACAGCCTTTTTATCTCCAAAAAGAAAGTTTTGATTTTCTTCGTATATTTTTTCAATATTTTCATCATTGACGGTCTCTAAGAGAGTTGAAAGTTTGATTTCTTTTTTCTTATTTGATGGTTCAGCAAGGTCAAGAATAAAAGTTTTTTCTGGATCAAACTCATATTCATTATTCCCAAGAGGAAATTTTTCTTTGAGCGACCTTATACAATTTAGGCCTTTGTAATATGTGTTCATAAAAGCACTATCAATGCGATCTATTTCAGCGATGAGTTCTGAGTTCGCTTCAAGGTTTCTTTTTCTTTCAAATTGAATTTTATCCGATGTGGATTCAAGCCTAAGTTCGTTTTGAAATTCAGGGTTTTCCATCCAGGGAACTACTTCAACCGAAGAAATCATACCAACATCTGAATCCTGCATTGCCAATATAGAATTTTTCACTATTCTTTTAAAGGAGTCTATATCGGTTGGAAGAAGATCTGCTTGATGGTCTTTTCCAAGACCATATCCCCAGACGCTTATTTGTAACCTCTTTTTGAATGTTTCTTCTTGAAAGTCGGAGGAAGTATCATTGTTATTTGTCTTTGGTTTGAAAAGAGATCTTAAATGGGCCTTAAGTTTGCTATCAAAGCGTTCGTCTCTTTTTGTGCTTTCCGTTTTATACGTTAACATAGCAAAAAATTTGGAGTTCCTGCCAATGGAACGAATATAAAAAGGACCACATGAATTGAAAAAACTGACCACATCTTTTTTTCTTAGCAACTGGATAGCATCGCCGCTCAATCCTGTCTTCCCCTCATCAAGAGAGTGATAATAGGAGTCGAGGTCCAGCGAGACAAAGATGTGGTGGTGATAATAAGTCTTCTCGCCTTCTTTAATTGTTGTATTTGTAAAGTTATTAGAAATGAAAAGGTATTTAAGTGACCCACTTAATTCATTTCTATTTGAAAACTTTTCTTTCCATGTTTCGTCAATATCAATGAATTGGTATTGAAAGTCATAACTAGGTCTGGTCAATTTAATTTTGGAGAAGCACGTGGACTGGAGGGTGTTCGTTGCCATCGAATAGCCTCTTCCGACCACAGGCGTCATTCCTCTTTCTTTAAACCGGTTGTCTTTGATAACTCTTGGACCCGCCTGAAGGGATGAAATAAGAAAAATTGTTGCAGCGACTATACTAAATAGTTGAAATCCTATTACCTTCAAATGGAGCTCCTTAGTCCAATGTGTGAAAATTGGAGCCCTTATATACTAATGATGGTAGCGAGGTAAAGAAATCAATAGGAAAGGGTGCGACAGACCTTGAGAAAAACATCTTAATTAAGTTGAAAAGCTCCAAAAATTTTACCTTAAGGGATTGATTTCTTGTTCGTTTCCTTTTATAAAATCACTTTTGATGCAATGTCTCAATGGTTGAAAAACTTTTAACGTCTATATTTTAGAAAGGGATAAAATAGTGCTCAATTCAAGAAATATGATCTCTCTTATGGCAGTAGAATCTGAGGCCTATGCCCATTTTGATATGCTTGAAAAGTACGTACAAGAAGGAAAGGATCTTTCAGACCTACCAATTCAGCCTCTTTATATGATGATGAGGTCAAGGCCTTATGAAGAAATAGCGGTCTTTCTTTCTAAGTGTAGTCCTACCCAGAGAAAAATTTTTTTGGATTTGGATCTATGGCAAAGAGACGACTTGGACTTGGAAAATTTTAATTTTTGGCTTATGGCCTATTCAAGTTGTCCAGAAGAAACAATAAGGCTTGAATTTGCTAAAAGCTCTGAGTTTTCAATTTACTTGAAATCAAAGTTTAATATTTGGACTTTTGATATTGAAGACCCTCAATATCCAGATCATGATAGATATTTCTTAACAGAAGATAACCTTCTTCTTTTTGAATTTGATGAGGACTTTGACTGTGTTAACGAAATAAAGAGAGTTATTCTTGATCTTTATTCACAAGAGGGTGTTGAGAAAGCCTACACAATACTTTTTAAGATTGTATCTGAAAATTTCCTTACAATGCAGGAAGAAGAATTTCGGTTTAAAAAAGAAAGGCTGAGAGATATTGGTTTTGTTGATTATTATGATGCACTAGATTTAGATTCTCCTTTTCCAAATCTTGATATCTTAATTAATTTTATAAAAAAGAAATCAAAAACTGAAGCCGAAATAAGTAATTTTGGAAAAAACCAGTTGCTACCAAAATCATCACTCATATCTTTTAAGGATAAAATTGGTCCTTTGGAGGATGAGCTCCAAAAAGTAAGAACTGAAAAAAGAGAAGACTTTTTAAGGTTTAATTTCTTAAGGCTAGTGAATGGTATGATGGAGTTAGATAGTTCTTTGAAAGAAGGATCTGTCGCTCTTTTAAGGACTGGAAGTAGAACTAAAAATACACTTCTTCTGGGATTGGACTATCTTAAGAAACTATCTTTGGATGGCATTTTTTCTGTTAGTGAAGAAAGCAGTTTACTTGAAGTTTTTGATTTTAGTGACCTTTACAGGGTTGGAAACACTCTTTTAAAAATTGAGCAAAAAAAGCTTAAGAAGGCTTTAAGAGGATCTCCTTTCGAGGGCGATAAAGATGAGTTTTTAGGAAGTATTGTAAGTGAGAATCTTCACTTATCCTTTGAGAACCCAATAAAATTTAAATCACCTTATTTAGGTTTGAGTACAAAGCCCTTGGATTTATGTGATGTTAAAACTTATGAAGAGTGGCGTGAGTTCGTTACTTTAATAAGTTCTCTAATACCTTTTGGTGTTAAGTTTTATGAAATTTATCAAAAGCTTGCAAAATCGGGAGCCATCTGTAACGGGTATTACTTAAATTACTCCGTTGAAGATTTGACATTTGAGTCATTAGTCATGAGTGCATTTGCAAATTTTAAGCTTGGCTTTTTTGAAAAAGGACAAGAAAACAAAATGGGGATTACTCTTGATGAATATAAAATATTTGTTCAGGGGCTTTTGGATGAGAATCTAAAAATTAAAAACTCTGACGAATTAAAGAAATCCATTGATGATTTTATTTTAGCTTTTGGTCTAAATAAAATAAAAGACTTTGAATCACTTTTCATTTTTTATCTTAAGCAAGAATTAGAAGATGCAGATCTTTCGGAATTAACTGACGAAGAGTTTAAGCATGTAGGAGGCCCTATTATATTAAACTCTTTAACTGAATGAATAAGCTTTATTGAATATTTCAGAAAGGGCATTATGGAATACCCCATTTTCTGTACATGTCCTTCTTATAACCTCTCTTTTTGTTTTTTGTACTCTTAGTTTTTCCTGCTGAATGAGAGAAGCCTTTTGATCATAGTTTTCTAAATTAGGCAAAGTATCATGGAAAAGGCTATAAATTTTTTTAACCCTTTTTCTTTCATCTTCTAAAAAGTTGAGAACTTCCATATAATCAATTGATGGTATCGTATTTCTTTTTTGATAACCCTTTTTTAATGAAGGTTCAGTCCAAAATTGTATGAGTTCCGCAAAGCCTTTAAGTTCACTTAAATCATCTGTGGTTAATTTTGTGAGAAGTGATTCTTTTTCACTCAATTCTACACCTCCTTATCGGTGGTTTCGTCCAAGATATTTTGAAAAAAGTTAAACTCACTAGTTAGGTTGAATAATACTCTTTGTTTTTTTGCGTTTTCTTTGATGAAATTTAGTTTTTTGAATTCATCGATGTTACTAATTCTTTCTGCATTAAGTAGAATTTTTTTTAATGAATCGAGTTCTCTCGCTTTTAATTTTTGTAGATCTTTTTTAAAAAATACTGGGAGCTCTTTTTTGGATTTAAATATAATATTTTTTGTTCCAAAACTTTTTTCGGTTGAGCTGATAATATAAACTGGGTAGGGAAAGAATAGATTGAACTTCCTATCTTTTATGATATCAAAGAAAAGAGAAATGAATTTTTCTTGCAGCTGTTCTTCTAGGTCATTAAGAAAAAAATAAATAGGGATAGTTCCGAATTTTAAGTTTTCAATAATGACTTTCCACGACTCAATGTCTTTTTTATCGATTCGAATTTCTTCATAGAATGGTAATTTAATCATGGTAATATTATATTTGAAAAAACAGTCCTTCTTTTAAAAAAAAACCTGGGGAAAAAATGTATGGAATTAGGTAAGGAAAAAGGTCAGGGGATTGCGAGTAACCAATTCATTTCTTTAAGTTTACCTAATGATTTTACTCATCTTTTAAAGATAGATATCCATAAAAAGGGTTCTCTTATTAATTATTTAAACTCTTATATTTTAGATAGGCCAAGCCTTTATGTTCTTGTGGAAAAATATTTAGCTAAGAGCAGCAGTGGAGATAGTTTGGAGGGCTTTTTGCACTCTACAAGTTGGTACAACTTACGGGCCAAAATCGCCTCTATTTATATAGGTTATAAAGAGGGAGGAGCTTGGCCAGAAAAGGTCGACCCATCATACGTCGATGAATTACTTCTTTTTGAAGAAAAAATTAAAAAATATTCGGTAGATGGTTATTCCAGAGGCTTCCTTTTCGCATTCTATTTGAAAATGGTTCAGGTTCATATGAAAGAAATAAATTCTTTTTTCCCATTATCGATAATTAATTTGTTACCTTTGACTAAATCAAAGTCTATTAAAATAGATTGGCTTTTGTTTATTCTTTTTAAGTTTCAGCAATTTTTTGGAGAAGAGAAATTAATTAAAAATTTAAAAATGGGAATACCTTTTGAGAAGAACTTTGGCTCCTTATCTGCTGATCAGAAAGAGGATTTTTATAATGATGGTTTAAGCTATTCTTATTCAATTAATGATAAGGAAACCCTTTTAAATCTCTTCTAACCTTTTGTACTTTTCATTAATTTTTTTTTCATTTAGAGGTGGAAGAATAGAATTTTCGCTTAAAGTTGAGTACTTAAGGGCATTTTCTTTATCAACTCTTTGTTTGTTTTTTCCGAATCCTTTTTCGATAATAGACTCTTTTAAATTGTCATAATTTGTTTTTATCCTGAAGCGGCTTGTTTTCTTTTTTTCTTTTAGGTTTGAGTAATCAACAGGCTTTTTTCTTTTGGGTCTTTCCATATCATTAATGGCAGAAAAATCTCCCTTTGGCTTTTGTGAAAGAAATCTTGTTGCAAAAGTTCGTTTACTTTTAGATCTATTTGACACCACTATCTTGTCTTCCTTCCCAGAAAACGTTTCGCTTTTAAAAACTTTTTTAGTGATGTCATTTGTAAGTATAACCTTCTTAGTAATTATTAAATTTAAAACTCGTCCCTTTTCAACTATCTTTTTATTTCTGTATTTAAATACTGACCATAAAGACCTTGTTGGAGATGCTTTAATCAAAGTGGCTCTCGCAACTAAATTTTCAGAGTTTAGAAAAAACTTGGCTTGGTCACCTTTTTTAAGACCATTTTCCAATCCTTTATTTATTAATAATGTCCTTTTAGTTTTTGAAAAATTTATTATTGAAA
>DKQD01000089.1:0-10901 GCA_002474345.1 Bacteriovoracaceae bacterium UBA7317 | reverse complement strand
TTTTGAAAAATTTATTATTGAAAACAGAAGTTTTTTGTCAACTTCTAAGGAGAAACTATTTTGTTGGATTAAAAAAGTTAAGCATAAAAGAATTAGTAGTTTTTTCATAAGTTTTTAATACTGACAATTTTACCAGGGAAACCTGTTACTTTTACTTTTACCTGTTTATAAAGTGGATTCCAATTGTTGGTTTCTATAACATATTGTGGAGACATAATGACATCGGCACGACTTGTTCTAATCGCATTGTAAGCTGCTGCCGACTTAACCGAATGGGTAAGACTAAAAATTCTTTCAAAAAAAGGTGTTTCCTTTTGATTATAAGAGACGCCATCGCCAAACCTATCGTCTCCACTAATTTTAAAAAGGTGGAATAAATAGACACCAGAAGCGTATCCGATGAGTTTTTTTGATGTATCCACTTCAATAACTGCTTTTAAATCACTTTTTACGCTAATTTCAACAGAAGAATTGAGGTGACTTTTTTTTATAGAAGTACAGCCAAAAGATAAGAGAAAAATTATAAATATTTTTTTCATTTCTGACGATATCCTCATAGGTAGATAAGTCTTAGGAAAATTTTGAATAATGGGAGTAGGTCTGTCAAATTTTCTTTAAAAAGATTGTTCGAATAGTTGATTTGGAAGTGCGGATAAGAGAACGATCTTATTTATTGAAAATTTAATTAAAGGTTTTAAAATAAGAATGATACTTTAGTATGGGAGTCATGGAGATGTTTAGTAAAGAGACAAAATTCTTAATCGTAGATGATATGCTTACTGCAAGGAAGTTTATTACCAAAAATCTTCGAGAGCTTGGCTATACTGAGTTCATTGAAGCTAGAAATGGGGAAGTTGCTTGGCAGATATTGTCGAAAGAAGATACTGAAATTGACTTCATTATTTCAGATTACGATATGCCTGTTATGTCTGGTTTTGAACTTCTTAAAAAAGTTAGAGCTTCCGAAAAGTTAAAAGAAACGATATTTTTAATGATTACGGCAGTCGGGCAAGAAAATAAGATGATGGAAGTTCTCGATGCTGGAGTTAATAACTATCTTATCAAACCATTTGATAAAGAAGTCCTGGCAGAGAAACTAGAGTCTACTTGGGAAAGTATAAACAATAGGTAAAAGATTAATTTTTTTAAATTATTCTCGTGAAAGCTTTCTACGATTAATTTTATTTTATAATATAGGCGTCCAACCAGTTTTCTTCAGAAACGAAACGTATTCGGATGGCGCCTTTTTTTCCAACTGCGTCCGCAATTTCATCTCTTGTTTTTAATATTTCAATAGAAGAGGGAGCGATCTTGTTATCTTCAGTCGATTTTAACTTTGCTCCATCAATAATCTTTTCAATATGTAATGATAATTCTCTCGCAGGAATAGAGGACGGGTTATCCTCAAGAATCTTTTTTATAGTTTTTTCGGAGTAAGCAAACAGGAGTCCCCCTTTAAATTTAGGATCGAAAAAGCGAATTAGAGATGCAAATTGCACTGTTGGATCATCAAACTTTATGCAAAGTCTAGGTCTTTCAACAATGACATTCTTTCCCTCATTCTCCTTGAAGAGTTCTGAGCCAGCGGCCAGAAAAGGGTTAATGACATTAACATTCATTTTCATCCCAGCTCCACCGCCTTGGCTTCCACCACTGGAAGGTTGGGAGGCTGGTTTATTTTTCTTTTTAACGTCAATATTAATTGTTTTTAAAGCGTCTTGAAGGTCTTTTCTTGGATTAAAGGTTCTGTCTATACCCTTGTTTTGAAGAACTGTTAAGAGCTCTGAAGGTACATTTATAGACGATATAGGCAGTTTATTTTTTTCAGACTCTTTACAGTATTCCATGAGGACCTTTATTTCTTTGTCGCTCATTCTTTCTTTTGACTTTTTGAAATCTAAAATTTGAATCATAACATTATTGTTAAGAAGAGCACTGTTAAGAGATTTGAATTCATTAAAAAGTGCTGCATCCATTTCATTAGGAATATAGATATAGTAGATACCCTTTTTGAAAGCCGTTTTTAAAGATTTTGGTCCTTCTGGATATGAGCTCTTTATCAAGTTAACAAAATCCGTTCCTAAGCTTGATCTATATCTTTCTTTATTAATAAATTTAACTTCACTATCATTTCCCATGATTTCTTCATCTTCTGCGGAGATATCATCCCCTACTACCAGGACAGGAGTTGTAAGGTATAATTTATCGCATCGTGTTTTCCCAAGTATATCCTTCGGGTTTGTGAGGCCTTCGTCCGCAAATTGATTGCTTGTGTTAATAATGAGGATGAAGTTGTATGGCAGGAGCTTGTCTGCGCCTAAGATCAGCTTTTCTCTAGCAAGCTTGATTGTAGGAGAAAAGTCTGTAATTTCTACTTTTAATTCTTCAAAAATTTCTTTGGCCTGGTTAACCATTTCTCTGTCATTGGATATGATCATGGTTCTGAGTTTACTAGCGTATTTTTCATCAAAGTTTTGGTCTTCCATGAATTTCCTCTTTTTAAAAAATGCCATCCTCTCTTATTTTAAGCTAATTAGTTTTTCTTTTTAAGGGGTATGAATGTGACACTTTTAGTAATTTTCCTATTTTGTTGTGAGTTAACCATCTAAAAAAAAATAAGTTGACACTTTAACTTTATTTTAAGAACACTGTTTACTTACTTTTTTTTTACCCACCTCTTTGGAAGGAGGGTTAATTAAAAATAATTAATAAATAAAATCAAGACTTTTTTAAATAAGGGAGTAGAAAATGTCTCAAAAAGTAGAAGCTTTAGGAATGATCGAAACGAGAGGTTTTGTCGCTATGGTAGAAGCCTCTGATGCAATGGTTAAAGCTGCTAATGTTCAGCTTGTGCGTTATGAGAAAACTGGTGGTGGTTTTACAACTGCTGTCATAAGAGGAGACGTCGCTGCTGTTAAAGCCGCTATTGAAGCCGGTGAAAGGGCCGCTGAAAAAGTTGGGGAGCTTGTTTCTGTTCATGTCATTCCTAGACCTCATGCGAATGTTGATCTTGCTCTTCCACTTGGTGGGAAACATGAAGGTGCTGGTTACCAGGGTTCTAGAAAAGAAGTTTATGTTCAATCTGAAGGACCAACTGCTTAAGAGATTCATATTAAATTTGATCAAATATTTGGGGGAAGGGAAAGAGAAGAAAATCGACTCCCTTCCTCTTTTTTTCTGTGGTCAATAGGAATATTAAAAAGGGACTTTAGGGAGCAATCAATGCAAATTGGTAAAATTATTGGAACTGCCGTTTCTACAAAAAAAGATGAAAAACTAGAAGGGCTTCGTTTTCAAATAGTTGAATATATAGAGCCCTCTGGAGAGTCAACAGGTAACCATGTTATTGCAGTCGACTCTGTGGGAGCAGGAGTAGGAGAAGTGGTTTTAGTCGCATGTGGTAGTTCTGCCCGTCTTACAAACACTTCAAAGGACAAACCAGTAGATGCCATTATAATGGCGATTGTAGACTCTTTAGAAGGAGAAGGGAAAACCTATTACCAGAGCTACTAGAGTATTTATTCACGAGAAATTTTAATTAAGTCAGTTTAGATTCTTTGTTTGAAAGGTTTAAGCAATGAAGACAATTGAACGAAGATCCGGAGAAAGAACGCTATGAATTTTACTGATCAACAAATTAACTCTATCGTTGATAAAGTCATAGGACAACTTTCAAACACGAAGGGAAGTCCTGCGGAAGCTGTTAAGGAGGGGACCAAGGAGAGTTCAAAGTCCATACCCTCCAATTATATCACCTACCCTCAATCATCTGGAAAGTTAGGTTGTTTTCTCGATATTGATTCCGCTATAGAAGCGGCTAGAAAAGCTTTTGAGGAATACAAGCTGATACCCTTAAAGCAAAGAAAAAAAATAATCGAAGCAATAAGAGTAATATGCCTTGAAAATGTAGACGAGATGTCCAAACTTGCTGTTGAAGAAACTGGTTTAGGAAGAGTTGCAGATAAGGTAAATAAGAATATTCTTGCCATTGAAAAAACCCCAGGAGTAGAGGACCTAAAGCCTTATACTTATACTGGAGACGATGGTTTAACTCTTTTGGAAAGGGCACCTTTTGGTGTTATTGGAAGTGTAACACCTTGTACGAATCCTTCAGAGACCATTATAAATAACGGAATTGGTATGATTGCTGGTGGAAACTCCGTTGCTTTCAATCCACACCCTTCCGCCAAAAAAGTCTCTGCCTTCACAGTGAGCCTTATGAACAAGGCGATAATATCTGAGGGGGGACCTCCAAACCTTCTTACAACAGTTGCGAATCCAACTATTGAATCGGCCCAAAAATTAATGGTTCATCCAAAAATTCGACTCCTTGTCGTTACAGGTGGACCTCATGTTGTGAATCAAGCAATGAAATCTGGTAAAAGAGTTATTGCCGCAGGACCTGGTAACCCTCCTGTTGTTGTTGATGAAACAGCTGACTTGGATAAAGCAGGTTGTGACATCGTGAAAAGTGCAAGTTGCGATAACAATATTATTTGTGTTGTTGAAAAAGAAATTATTGTAACTCATGCAGCTGCTGAAGGTCTAAAGAAGTCTCTCATTAAGCATGGAGCCGTGGAGTTAAGCCCTTACCAAACAAGGCGTTTAGAGAAGGTTGTTCTTACAGAGAATAAAAAGGCTAACAAAAAATGGGTTGGTAAAGACGTTCAGGAAATTTTAAAAGAGATTGGAATGGACGTAGATCCATCAAAAAGGTTGGCTTTTATGGAAACCAAGGCCGATCATCCTTTTGCAGTTGAAGAACTGCTTATGCCTGTTATTCCTCTTATTAGAGTTAAAGATATAGATGAGGCGATAGAGCTTGCTTACAAACTCGAAAAAAACTGCTTTCATACAGCAGCGATCCACTCAAAAAATATAGATCATATGCATAAAATGGCGGTGAAGATGAACTGCTCAATTTTTGTAAAAAATGGACCTGCTCTTGCTGGACTAGCGATGGAGGGGGAAGGACCAACGACTTTTACAATTGCTTCTCCTACTGGTGAAGGAAACACGACGGCCCGTCACTTCACAAGAACAAGACGGTGCGTTTTATCAGGAAATTTTAGAATCACCTGATAAATTTTAGATTTTAGTGTAAAGGAATGTTTTAATTAGTGAGACCAGAGAATAAAACCAAAGATATTATGCTAAGAATGAGAAATGCTGGCGTTGTTGGTACTGATAAATTGTCCGTGCCAACTTACGTTAAGTTATCATCTAAAGCCGATTTGGTCATAGCAAATGGAGCGGAGTCTGAGCCTCTTTTACATTCTGAAAAGTCCCTTCTCCATGAAAAACCAGAACTTATTATTGACGGCATAAAAATAGCTATGGAAGCTACTGGGGCGCCTAAAGCCGTGATAGCTGTTCGTTCTTCTGAGAAAGAAAGAATGAGGTCTCTTTACTCACTTTTAAAAGAAGAGAAGAACATAGATATCTTCTATTTGGAGGATTTTTATCCATCTGGAGATGAACCTATCCTAGTTTACGAGGTGACTAAAAAATTGATTCCCGAAGGGAAGACACCTTTAGATAAGGGAATTGTTGTAGAGAAGCTTTTAAGTTTTGCTTGGATGTATCAAGGTTATCATGGGAAACCAGTTACAGAAAGACCGATAAGTGTTGTTGGCGAGGTCCAAAGACCTCAGGTCACTTGGTTTCCAATTGGGACTCTTTACAAGGATATTTTAAATTTTGCAGGTGGAACAACAGTTGATCTAAAAAATGCTGTTGTTTTTGATGGAGGACCTCTTCAAGGTGAGGTTGTTAAGGACCTAAATATTGGTATAGGTAAAAATACATCAGCCGTCATGGTGTTACCTAAAGACCATAAAGTTTCAAAAGTAAAAATGAAAAATTTAGAGGAAATGATCCTTCAAAATCAGGGAGTCAGTGGTGACAGCTCTATGATGGAAGACCTTTGTCCCCGCTATCAATTGGGGTATGATATTCATCCATCTGAGGTCATAAAAAGTCTTCATTTTCCTTTGATGATGAAACCTTCTTCTTTGAGATCAGCTTACTCATGTAACGACTGCTCATTATGTGAATATATGGGGTCCTCGACTTTAAATGAATCCCCTCGATTAATTTATAATGAATTTAAAAAAAATCTTGCTCGTCAGGAAAAGAAAGTTTCTTTAAAAAGTGGTGAGAAAGTAAATAAAGTAAGGTTAAACTACCATTATAACAAAGTTTCATGTTCTCACTTAATCAAGCAGGTTCAAGTTGAGAAGTATGATTCTTTTAACCGCTCGATCCTTCCAAAAACAAACCCTCAAAAAGTTCGGGTACCAGTGACGAGGCACAAAGGAACTCCAGCTAAACCTGTCGTTGTTGAAGGTCAAACTTTGAAAATGGGAGATGTTATTGCTTTTTCTCCTCCCGGCGAATTGGGGACAACTTATCATGCCTCTATTCCTGGCAGAGTGAGTGAAATTAATGATCACTGGGTTGAGATTATTAAAGGGAGGAATTCATGAAAGAACCTACCTTAGGGATGATAGAGCTAAAATCTGTAGCAAGAGGTATTGTTGTTACAGATGCTATAGCTAAAAAAGCACAGGTGAAAATATTAGAGGCCCACGCGGTCCAGCCAGGTAAATTTATTATTTTAATCTGTGGTGAAGTAGCAGATGTTGAAGAGTCCTTGAAAGAAGGTGTTGAGGTCGGCTCCGACTTTATTATTAATTACCTCTTCCTTCCTTACATACACAGAGACATAATTCCGGCTTTGAAGGGCAACCTTGAAAAAGAGAAAAAAGGTCCTTTGGGATCCGTTGGTATTTTGGAGTCTTTTTCTATGGTCTCTTGTGTAAGGGCCTTAGATATTGCTTTAAAAAATACACCCTTAAAGTTACTGGAAGTTCGACTTGCTAAAGATTTAGGGGGGAAAGCCTATTTCGTTTTAAGTGGTCTTCTACCTGATGTTCAGGACTCTTTAAAGCTAGCAAGTGATTCAGTGAAAGAAGAGGGAATGTTGACGAATGTCGAAATAATACCAAACCCTCATTCAGACCTTATTGAGAAAGGTCTCTATTGGTAGGAATTAAATATGAAGTTAGCAAAAGTGATCGGTACAGTTGTTTGTACGGTAAAAGATCCTTCTTTAGATGGTCAAAAGATCCTTCTCATTCAACCTTTGGATGATGATCAAAAACCGGCCGGGAGACCAATCGCCTCAGTCGATACGGCCAAGGCCGGAGAAGGTGATTTGGTTTATTGGGTATTATCGAGAGAAGCTGCTTTTGCTCTTCCCAATTCATTTGCCCCTGTGGACTCTGCAATCGTGGGGATTGTTGATGATGTTCATAAAGAAGACGTAGGCATAACAAATAAAGAAGAAATTTTTAGAAATTAAAGTGAAAGGAAGGCCTAAAAGATGATTTTAGCAAGAGTAATAGGAAATGTGGTTTCTACAGAAAAGCACCCTTGTTACAAAGGCCATAAGATTATGATTGTCCAACCAGTCAATGCTCACGGTGAGGATAAAGGATATTCCTTTTTATCTTGTGATGCTACTCAAGCGGGACCAGGTGACCTTGTTTTAGTTCAGCAAGAAGGAAATACAGCAAGGCAATTGTTGGGAACAAAAAATGATCCATTCCATTCCGTCATCGTAGGAATTGTTGATGAGATTCATGTTCCAAAGGAATAGTTTAAAAAGTATTAATTAAAAAAATTGAAAAGAATAATATGGGAGAAGGTCAAATGATAGAAAAAAACACGAACTTGGAAGACGTTGTGTCTCTCATTAGTAAGAAGGTTGCAGAGAGGCTTAATGGTCAAATGACAGGAACAAATCCCTCAACGACTCATAAAATTGAAAAGAAGACTGAGGAAAGCGCAAATGATTACAATCAAGAGCTAGCTTCAATGATTGATCACACTTTTTTAAAGCCTGAGGCTTCTAAATGCCAACTAGAGAAATTATGCGAAGAAGCAAGAGCTTATAAGTTTGCTACAGTTTGTGTTAATTCTTGTAATATTCCTTTGGTAACAGAGCTTTTAAGAGGTTCTTCTGTTAAGCCTATTGCTGTTGTTGGTTTTCCTCTTGGAGCAGCGACGACACAATCAAAGGTCTTTGAATCAAAGGAAGCCATCAATCAGGGTGCAAGAGAGATTGATATGGTTGTTAACCTTGGGGCCCTAAAAAGCAAGGACTACGGGACAGTTTTTGAAGATATCAAGCAAGTTGTTGAAGCATCGGCTCCTTATCCAGTTAAAGTCATACTAGAGACTTCGAGTCTTAATGATGAAGAAAAAGTCGTTGCTTGTGCTCTTTCAAAAACAGCGGGAGCTGCTTTTGTTAAAACTTCAACTGGTTTTGGTGGCGGCGGAGCAACTGTTGACGACATTAAATTAATGAGGCGTATTGTTGGCAATTCAATCGGTGTTAAAGCTTCGGGTGGAGTCAGGACAACTCAAGACGCCAAAAATATGGTTGAAGCTGGAGCTAACAGAATTGGTGCTTCTTCAAGTATCTCTATTGTTAAGTTATCCTCTGATACAAGTAGTACAAAAGGCGGAAGAAAAACCTATGGCAAAAGATATGAGAGAAAACCTTATGTAAGAAGAGGATCTCGAGTCGTAGGATCTTCAACGATAGCGAAACCTCAAACTGGAAAAAGTGGGGGCTATTAGAATAAGTTCCAAATCTTTCAAAGAGATTAAGACGGATATTAAGTATTCAATATTAAAAACTAAATAATTAAATAATTACATAATTAAAATTTTAAGACTATTAGGGAGTAAAGAATGTCAAAAGCGAATTTTGAATTGAGAACGTTAAGTTTTATAGACAGCCTTCAACCACAATTGGCCCAATATATGGCAAAGGATAATAGAGTTTATGATCCTGAGGAGTATGATTCGGCCCTTTTTATTGAAATTGCCCCCGCCATGGAAATTCATGAAATGATTGATATTGCCCTCAAGTCAACAAGCTGTCGTCTTGGAACAGTTGTGACTGAGAGAGTTTTCGGCCTTATGGAAGTTCACCACAAAGATCAAGGTGAAGTAAGAGAAGCAGGCCACGCGATTCTTGAAGCGACAGGCCTCACTGAAGGTGACCGCGCTGAAGTCAAAGTCATGTGTAATAAAATTATTAGAAGTATTGAGCAAGACCACTCCATTATGTTTACAGGGCTTTCCAGAGGAAACATGGTTCTTGCTGGTGAATCAGTCTTTATTATGGAAGTAACTCCAGCTGCTTACCTTTCCGCTGCTTGTAACGAAGCTTTAAAAGCTGCTGACGTTAAGCTTATTGATGTTAAGCCTTATGGTGCTTCTGGAAGGCTTATTATGAGTGGTGAAGAATCACAAATTGATTCAGCTGCTGAAGCTGCCAATAAGCTTATTGCTAACTTAAACCAAATGAAAGAAACAGGCGGAAATCAATTAGGCTAGAAAGGAAACCCTTTCACCGAGTCTTAAGTAAAGTTTATCAGGAATAAAAAAATGGGGAATCGGAGAGAATATATAATTAGAGGCATTGTTGATATTTGCAGTAAGCTTGATCAAAAAGGGTTTGTTGCAAATCATGATGGCAACGTGACAGCTAAGTTTGAGGATGGTTTTCTCGCGACTCCTACAGCAGAGGCGAAAGCCGCTATTACTCCTGAGATGATTTTAGATCTTGATAAGGAAGGAAAAAAGACTGGTGGGATTGGGAAGCCTTTTAGTGAATTGAACCTCCACCTTGCTGCATATAATGAAAGGGAGGAAGCTCGGGCCGTTGTTCATGCTCACCCTCCCTTTGCAACAGCAAGAGGGCTTGTGGGAAAACCACTCGAAATTTCTCTTCCTGAAGCCGTTGTTTCCATTGGTCACATCATTCCCGTAGCTGATTACTCCATGCCGGGTAGTGTTGCTAATGATCGAGTCGTGTGCGAAGCTTTAAGACAAAGTGATGTCTTCATGATTGCAGGCAATGGTGTTTTAAGTATTGGTAAAAACTTAGAAGAAGCCTATTTGAGAGTGGAACTTCTAGAACATGTGGCCAAGATTGATTTTTATGCTACTTCTATGGGACCAGTGATGACTTTGCCAGAAGCTGACCTTCAAAAGCTTTTAGAAAAAAGAGCAAAGCTTGGTTTAGGGCCTAAAGCTTCCAATCACGTTACGAAAAATATTTTGGAAAATTATGATCAAGAAAAAGATAATATTCAATTTGGTCAACTCCAGGATATTATTGCTAAGGAAGTAAACCGGTATCTTGAAAATTCTTAAAACGACTTAGACCTATTGAGGAGTAACTTATGAGAGTTCCTTTTATCGCAGGCAATTGGAAGATGAATATGACAATCGCTGAAGCGGTTGAACTAGTCAATGGCATTCAGATTGGATTGAAGTGGCCTGAAGAAGTGGACGTGGTGGTTGCTCCACCTTTTACTGCATTAAAAATGATTTCTGAGGTTTCAAAAGATAGTTATATAGCAGTTTCAGCCCAAAATATTCATCAAGAAGAAAATGGCGCCTATACCGGTGAAATAGCTGCTTCATTCGTGAAGGATGCGGGCGCAACTTATGCCATCATTGGTCACTCAGAGAGGCGTCAATACTTTGGTGAAACTGATGAGGTGGTTAATAAAAAAGTAAGAGTTGCTTTAAAGCATGAACTTAAGCCTATTGTTTGTGTTGGTGAAACATTAGAGCAGCGGGAAAAAGGTGATTTTTTCACAGTCATCGAAGAACAGCTTTCAAAAGGCTTAGAAGACCTGACAAAAGTTTTGGCCTCTGAGATCGTCATTGCTTACGAGCCAGTATGGGCCATTGGAACTGGGAAAGTGGCGACTCCAACTCAAGTTGAAGAAGTTCATGAGAAAATAAGAAATTTCCTTAAAAAGACTTTTTCTGATGAAGTGGGAGAGTCTGTTCGAATCCTCTATGGGGGA